>JAICZD010000227.1 GCA_025933855.1 Modestobacter sp.
CGCCATCGGGGTGGGCGCCGTGGCCGGTGGCGTGGTGCTGGTGGTGGCCGCGGCGGTCATGATGGGCACCGCCCGCGGACCGCTGCTGCGCGCGGTGCGGGGACTGCGGGCGAGCGAGGACGTGGAGGTGGCCGGTGTCTGACCAGCCCTGCCGGCCGCTGGACGGCCGCCGGGTCGCCGAGGTGCTGGCCACCAGCACCGGCGGCGTGGGCACCCACCTGCGCTCGGTGCTGCCGGCACTGGCCGCCGCCGGCGCCGGCGTCGCGGTCTGCGGACCGCAGGCCACCGAGGACCTCTTCCGGTTCACCGGCGCCGGCGCGGCCTTCCGCCCGGTCGGCATCTCCGCCGGGCTCGCCCCGGTGGCCGACCTGCGCGCCGTCCGGGCGCTGCGCCGGGCCACCGCCGATGCCGACCTGGTGCACGCCCACGGCCTGCGCGCCGGCCTGGTCGCCGCAGCCGCCCGGCGGGTCCGCGGCGACCGGTCCCGCCCGCTGGTGCTGACCCTGCACAACGCGCTGCCCGACGGCGGCGGACTGCGCCGCCGGCTGCTGCAGACCGCGGAGGCGGCCACCATCCGCGGCGCCGACCTGGTCCTGGCCGCCTCGGAGGACCTGGCGGCCCATGCCCGGCGGCTGGGCGCCGCCGACGTCCGGTTGGCCCCGGTGTCGGCTCCGCCGCTGCCCCCGGCGCGGCGCAGCCGCGCCGAGGTGCGCCGCGAGCTCGGCCTGGTCGACGACCTCCGGCCGGTGGTGCTCGCGGTCGGGCGGCTGCATCCGCAGAAGGGCTACGACGTGCTGCTCGCCGCGGCCGGTCGCTGGCGTACCGACGAGCGGCTGCGGCCGGCGCCGCCGCTGGTGGTCATCGCCGGTGACGGGCCGCTGCAGCAGGAGCTGGCCGAGCGGGTCCGGGCCGAGCAGCTGCCGGTCCGGCTGCTCGGCCGGCGCAGCGACGTCGCCGACCTGCTGGGCGCGGCGGACCTCTGCGTGCTCCCGTCGGTCTGGGAGGCGCGGTCACTGACCGCCCAGGAGGCGCTGCGGGCCGGTGTGCCGCTGGTGGCCACCCGCGTCGGCGGCATCCCCGAGCTCGTCGGGACGGCGGCCGACCTGGTGCCCGCCGGCGACGCCGGGGCGCTGGCCGACGCGGTCACCGCCGTCCTCACCGATCCGGCGCGGGCCACCCGGCTGGCTGCTGCCGGCCCCCGGCAGGCGCAGCAGTGGCCGGACCAGGCCGCCACCGGCCGGCAGCTCGTCGCGGTGTACCGGGAACTGCTCGGCCCGCCCGGGGGACCGGGCCGGTGACCGCCGCCGCGCGGCGGGCCGGCCTGCTGCTGCTCGTCCTGCTGGCCGTCCTCTGCGCCGCCGGACCGGCCGCGGCCGCTCCGCCCGCCACCGGAGTCGACGTGGCTGCTGCGGCGGACGCCTACCGGGCCGAGCGGGCGCTGGTGATCGGCGTGCCCGGCCTGCTGAGCAGCGACCTGGACCCCGCGCGCACCCCGCAGCTGTGGTCACTGGCCCAGGACGCGGCGATCGGCGCGCTGTCCGTGCGCGCCGGGCGCTCGACGACCTGCGTGCTGGACGGCTGGTCGACCCTCGGCGCCGGCAACCGCGCCCGGTACCCGGGCCCGGCCGAGGCCCTGCCCCCGGTACCGGTCGACGGGGGTGCGGACGACGGGGGTGCGGACGACGGGGGCGCGGACGACGGAGCTGCCGGCGACGCGGGAGCGGGCACCGCGCCGGTCCCGGCGCTGGACACCTCGCTGTCCTACTGCGGGCTGGAGGAGCAGGTCGCCTCGCTCGGGCTGCACGATCCGCAGACCACCGTCGCCCGGGTCGCCGAGGACCCGGCCACGCTCCGCTTCGGCGCCGAGCCGGCGGCGCTGGGGGCCGCCGTCGGCTGCGCCACGGTGGTCGGCCGCGCGGCGTCCCTGGCCGCAGCCGGCACCGGAACTCGGCTCGACATCCACGACGACCTGCCCGAGGCGGGGGCGCCGACCGCCGCGCTGCTGACCGGCTGCCCGCTCACGCTGGTGTCGCTGGACCAGCTCGCCGGCCTCCCGGCCGGGGATGGCGCGGCCGGCTCGGACCCGACCGGTGAGGGCCCGGGCAGCGACACCGGCGCGGGGTCGACGGCCCGGCAGGAGGCCCCACGGCAGGAGGCCGCCCGGCAGCGAGCACTGGCCGCCGTGGACGAGCAGGTCGGCCGGCTGCGCGCCGCCGGCTCGGCGCTGCCGGGGAGCACGCTGCTGCTGCTGGCGGGGATCTCCGAGGTCAACGACGGCCGCCCGCAACTGCACGTGGCGCTGGCCGCCGGGCCGGGCCTGGCGCCCGGCTGGCTCACCTCGGCGAGCACCGGCCGGGCGCCGTTCGTCCAGCTGATCGACGTCGCGCCCACCGTGCTGCGGGCGCTGGGCATCGAGCAGCCGGACTCGATGAACGGGCAGCCGGTCACCGTCCGCCGTCCCCGGCCGGCGCTGCCGGAGGCGCTCGCGGTGCTGGCGGAGGCCAACACCCGGGCGACCGTGCACTACCGCAGCACCGGGGCGTTCTTCGGCGTCCTGGTCGGGCTGAACGCCGCCGCGCTGGCCGCCGGCGTCCTCGTGCTGGGCCGCCGCAGCCCGCTGCGGGGGGCCGCCGCGCGCCGGGGACGAGCGCTGCTGCGGACCGGCTGCCTGACCGTCGCCGCCGTGCCGGTCGCGACCTACCTGGCCAACGCGACCCCGTGGCAGGCCGCCGGAGCACCCGGCTGGGCACTGGGCGCGGCCGTCGCGGTCACCGCCGTGCTGGTCGGCGCGCTCGCCGGGCTGGGCCCGTGGAGGCGCACCCGGACCGGTCCGGCGGTCGTCGTCCTCGCCGTCACGCTGGCCACCCTGGTCGGCGACGTGCTGACCGGCTCGCACCTGGAACTGGACGGGCTGCTCGGCTACGACGCGATCGTCGCCGGCCGGTTCGTCGGCTACGGCAACCTCACCTCCGGGTTGTTCGCCACCTGCGCGCTGCTGCTGACCGCGGCGGGTGCCGCGGCCTGCGCCCGCCGCGGCCCGGGCGGCGACCCGCCGCGCCGGCGCTGGCTGCTGCCGGTGCTGGCCGCCGGCTCGGTCGCCGTGCCGCTGGTCGGTGCCCCGTCGCTCGGCCGCGACTTCGGCGGTGTGCTGGCCGTGGTCCCCGGGTTCCTGCTGCTGGGCATGCTGCTGGCGCGGATCCGGGTCACCGTCGCCCGGCTGGCGGCGGTGCTGGCCGCGGCGGTGGCCGTGGTCGCGGTCGTGGCGGTGCTGGACTGGTTGCGGCCGGCCGCCGAGCGCAGCCATCTGGGCCGGTTCGTGGCGCAGCTGCTCGACGGGCAAGCGTGGACGGTGGTGCTGCGCAAGGGCGAGGCCAACCTGTCGATCCTGGTCGGCAGCACGCTGTCCTGGATGCTGCTGGTGGCGCTGGTCGCCGCGGTCTGGTTGCTCCGCCCCGCTGGGCTGCTGCGGAGCCGGCCCGGCCGCGGCCCGGCCGGGCTGGTCCCGGCCGACGCCCGGGTGCTGCGGGCCGGCTTGACGGCGACGACGCTGAGCCTGGCCGTCGGTGCGGCGGTCAACGACTCCGGTGTCGCCGTCCCGGCCACCGCGGCCGCGGTGCTGGTGCCGCTGCTGGTGTGGCTGGCCGCGGGCGAGCGTGCGGCGCCGGCCGGGGACGACGGGGTGGCCGAGGGCACGCCCGGTTCGACCCCGGGCGGAGGCGCCTCCCGTGTTAGCGTGAGCGCCCGTGGGTCGACTGGCTGAAGCTCGTGATCGCGGCATCCTCTCCAACTCCCAGCCGACGAAGTTCGTCTTCGTCACCGGCGGCGTCGTGTCGTCGCTCGGCAAGGGACTGACCGCAAGCTCGCTCGGCGCGCTGCTGTCCAGCCGCGGGCTGCGGGTGACCATGCAGAAGCTCGACCCGTACCTCAACGTGGACCCGGGCACGATGAACCCGTTCCAGCACGGCGAGGTCTTCGTCACCGAGGACGGCGCCGAGACCGACCTGGACATCGGGCACTACGAGCGCTTCCTGGACACCGACCTCACCGGCCGGGCGAACGTGACCACCGGGCAGGTGTACTCCGACGTGATCGCCGCGGAACGGCGCGGGGAGTACCTCGGGGACACCGTCCAGGTCATCCCGCACATCACCAACGAGATCAAGTCGCGGATCATGGCGGTGGCCGACGGGCCGGAGCGGGTGGACGTCGTCATCACCGAGGTCGGCGGCACGGTCGGTGACATCGAGTCGCTGCCCTTCCTGGAGGCGGCGCGCCAGGTGCGGCACGAGATCGGCCGCGACAACTGCTTCTTCCTGCACATCTCGCTGATCCCCTACATCGCGCCGTCCGGCGAGCTGAAGACCAAGCCGACCCAGCACTCGGTGGCGGCGCTGCGCAGCATCGGCATCCAGCCCGACGCCCTGGTCTGCCGCTCCGACCGCGAGATCGGGCCGAACCTCAAGCGCAAGATCAGCCTGATGTGCGACGTCGAGGCCGAAGGCGTCATCTCCTGCCCCGACGCGCCGTCGATCTACGACATCCCGAAGGTGCTGCACCGCGAGGGGCTCGACGCCTACGTCGTCCGCCGGCTCGGGCTGCCGTTCCGCGACGTCGACTGGACCGTGTGGGGCGACCTGCTCGACCGGGTGCACGCCCCCAAGGAGACGGTCACCGTCGCGCTGGTCGGCAAGTACATCGACCTGCCCGACGCCTACCTCTCGGTCACCGAGGCCCTCCGCGCGGGCGGCTTCGCGCACCGCAACCGGGTGCAGATCCGCTGGGTCCCCTCCGACGACTGCGAGACCCCCGAGGGCGCCGAGAAGGCGCTGGCCGGCGTCGACGGGGTCTGCATCCCCGGCGGGTTCGGGGTGCGCGGCATCGAGGGCAAGCTCGGCGCCCTGCGCTACACCCGCACCAACGGCATCCCGACCCTGGGCCTCTGCCTGGGCATGCAGTGCATGGTCATCGAGTACGCCCGGAACGTCGCGGGGCTCGAGAAGGCCAACTCGGCGGAGTTCGACCCCGAGACCCCCGACGCCGTCATCGCCACCATGGCCGGCCAGCTCGACGTGGTCGCCGGGGACCGTGACATGGGCGGCACCATGCGGCTGGGCAGCTATCCGGCGAGCCTGCAGAAGGGCTCGGTCGCGGCAACCGCCTACGGGTCGACGGACGTGACCGAACGGCACCGGCACCGCTACGAGGTGGCCAATGCATACCGCGACCGGCTCACCGAGGCGGGCCTGGTCTTCTCGGGTACC
>JAICZD010000104.1 GCA_025933855.1 Modestobacter sp.
CCAGGTCCAGCTCGGTCACGGGTGGTCCTCTCCTTCTTCGGTCAGCGGGCGGTCGGGCGGGAGGTGCCCGTCGGCGATCAGCACGCCGGCCGCCCGGGCGGCCGCGGCGATCCCGGCCGGTGCCTCGCCGCGCAGCGTCTGCTCGTCCAGCGCGCCCTCCCGGTGGTCACCGGGACCGCGCCGGCCACGTGCCCGCGGAGCCCGACGGGGGTCAGAGCCCGACGGGGTCGATGCCACGGCCCCTCCTCAGTCCAGCAGGGCGATGGCGGTCGGCGCGTGCGCCCCGCGGGACGCCAGCTCCTCGAACTCGACGACGTCGTCGATCTCGGTGCCCATCGAGACGTTGGTGACCCGTTCCAGGATGACCTCGACGACGATGGGCACGCGGTACTGGACCATCATCTTCTTGGCCTGCTCCAGGGCGGGCAGGATCTCGTCGGGTTCCCGGACCCGCACCGCCTTGCAGCCCAGCCCCTCGGCGACCTTGACGTGGTCCACCCCGTAGCCGCCGAGCTCCGGGGAGTTGACGTTCTCGAAGGACAGCTGGACGCAGTAGTCCATGTCGAACCCCCGCTGGGACTGGCGGATCAGCCCCAGGTAGGCGTTGTTCACGACCACGTGCACGTAGGGGATGTTGAACTGCGCGCCCACCGCCAGCTCCTCGATCATGAACTGGAAGTCGTAGTCGCCGGACAGCGCGACGACCGTGGCGTCCGGCACCGCGGTCGCCACCCCGAGCGTCGCGGGAACCGTCCAGCCCAGCGGCCCGGCCTGACCGGCGTTGATCCAGTGCCGGGGGCGGTAGACGTGCAGCAGCTGGGCGGCCTGGATCTGGGAGAGCCCGATCGTGCTGACGTAGCGGGTGTCGGGCCCGAACGCCTTGTTCATCTCCTGGTAGACCCGCTGCGGCTTGATCGGAACGGCGTCGAAGTCGGTGCGCCGCTGCAGGGTGCGCTTGCGCTGCCGGCAGGACTCCGCCCATTCCGACCAGTCCGGCAGGGTGCCCGCGGCCGCCCGTTCACGGGCCACCTCGACGAACAGCTCGAGCGCGGCGCGGGCGTCGGAGACGACGCCGTAGTCCGGGGCGAACACCCGACCTATCTGGGTGGGCTCGATGTCCACGTGCACGAAGGTGCGCCCGCGGGTGTAGGTGTCCAGCCCTCCGGTGTGCCGGTTCGCCCACCGGTTGCCGATGCCGAGCACGAAGTCCGACGCCAGCATCGTCGCGTTGCCGTAGCGGTGCGAGGTCTGCAGGCCGACCATGCCGGCCATCAGCGGGTGGTCGTCGGGGATGGTGCCCCAGCCCATCAGGGTGGGGATGACGGGGACGCCGGTCAGCTCGGCGAACTCGACCAGCAGGTCGGCCCCGTCGGCGTTCACCACGCCGCCCCCGGCCACCAGCAGCGGCCGCTCCGCCGCGGCGAGCAGGGTCAGCACCTTCTCCGCCTGGGCCCGGGTGGCGGCCGGGGTGGCGACCGGCAGCGGGGCGTAGGTCTCCGGGTCGAAGTCGATCTCGGCCAGCTGGACGTCGATCGGCAGGTCGAGAAGCACCGGCCCGGGGCGTCCGCTGCGCATCAGCTGGAAGGCCTTGGCGAAGGCGCCGGGCACCTGGGCCGGCTCGAGCACCGTGGTCGCCCACTTGGTGACGGGGGTGGCGATCGCGGTGATGTCGACGGCCTGGAAGTCCTCCTTGTGCAGGCGGGCGACCGGCGCCTGCCCGGTGATGCACAGCAGCGGGATCGAGTCCGCCGAGGCCGAGTACAGCCCGGTGATCATGTCGGTGCCGGCGGGTCCGGAGGTGCCGATGCAGACACCGATGTTCCCGGCCGTGGCCCGGGTGTAGCCCTCGGCCATGTGTGAGGCGCCCTCCACGTGCCGGGCGAGCACGTGGGTCAGCTCGCCCTGCTCGCGCAGGGCTGCGTAGAAGGGGTTGATCGCTGCGCCGGGCAGGCCGAACAGGTGGGTGACGCCCTCGCGGCGCAGGATCTCCACAGCGGCTCGTGCGGCTGTCATCTTGGGCATGGCGTGCTCCTTTGCGGATGGCGGGAAGGGGTCAGCTGGGCGTGCGGCCGGACAGCCGTTCGACTCCGCGGAGCAGTGCCGAGTGGTCCAGGCCGCCGTCCCCGTTGGCCCGGGCCGAGGCCATCAGCTGCGCGAGCAGTGCGCCCAGTGGGACGACGACCCCGGCCTCCCGGGCCGCCGACGTGACGATGCCGAGGTCCTTGTGGTGCAGGTCGATCCGGAAGCCGGGCGCGAAGGAGCGGGTGAGCATGTTGTCCTTCTTCTGCTCCAGCACCTTGGAACCGGCCAGCCCGCCGCCGAGCACCTCCAGCGCTGCAGTGGTGTCCACGCCGTAGGTCTCCAGGAAGACCACCGCCTCGGCCAGCACCTGGATGTTGGCGGCCACGATGAGCTGGTTGGCGGCCTTGACGGTCTGGCCGGAGCCGGCCGGCCCGACATGCACGACGGTGGAGCCGACCACGTCGAGCACCGGCTTGGCGGCCGCGAAGTCCTCCGCCGTTCCGCCGACCATGATCGACAGTGCCGCGTTGACCGCACCCGCCTCGCCTCCGGAGACCGGCGCGTCGATCAACCGGAATCCGCGGGCGGTGGCCTCCCGGGACAGCTCCGCGGTGACGTCGGGGCGGATGCTGGAGAAGTCGATGATCAAGGTGCCGGGCTTGGCGGTGGCGAAGACGCCGTCCTCGCCGGCGAGCACCGCCTGCACGTCGGGGGAGTCGGGCACCATCACGGCCACGATGTCGGCCTCGGCGACCGCCTCGGCGGAGGAGGCGGCGGCCCGGCCCCCGGCCTCCTCGAGAGGTCGGGTCCGCTGGGGGGACCTGTTGTAGCCGACGACGTCGTAGCCGGCCTTGGCCAGGTGCACCGACATCGGGCTGCCCATGATGCCCAGACCGATAAAGGCGATGGTGGTCATGACGAACCTTTCGTTTGTTGGGGGGACGGCTCAGGCGGGAGTGCCGCGGCGGGCGCGGGGCAGCCAGCCGAAGCTGTCCGCCGATGCGCCCGTCGGCTTGTACTCGAGCCCGACCCAGCCGGCGTAGCCGGCGGCCGCCAGGTCGTTGAGCTGCTGCTGCAGCGGAAGGGAGCCGGTGCCCGGCTCGTTGCGGCCGGGGGAGTCGGCGATCTGCACGTGCGCGATGCGGTCGGCGGAGTCGGCGATCACCGTGTCCACGTCGTCGCCGTTGACCGCGAGGTGGTACAGGTCGGCGAGCAGCCCGACGTTGGCCGCCCCGGAGTCCTTCCGGACCCGGTCGATGACCGACAGCGCGTCGGCCGCGGTCAGCAGCGGGTAGCGGGGTGCGCCGCTGACCGGTTCGACGAGGATCGTTCCGCCGATCCGGGCCGCCGCCTCGGCCGCCGCGGCCAGATTGGTCACGGCGAGCTCGTCCTGCTCGGCCGGGTCGACCCCGTCGGCGCGGTTGCCGTACAGCGCGTTGAACGCCCGGCAACCCAGCCGTTCCCCGATCCCGACGGCGACGTCGACGTTGTCCCGGAACTCGGCCGAGCGCGCCGGCCAGGAGACCAGCCCCCGATCCCCGCCGGGCATGTCGCCGGCGGCGAAGTTGAGGCCGGCCAGAGCCACACCGGCGTCCTCGATCGCCGAGACGAACGCGTCGACGTCCCGGTCGTCGGGGACGGCGGAGGCGAAGGGCCACCAGAATTCGACGGCGTCGAAGCCGGCCTGCCGGGCGGCCGCCGGGCGCTGGAGCAACGGCAGCTCGGTGAACAGGATCGAGCAGTTGACGTCGTAACGCAGGGAGTGGTCCATCGTCGACCTTCTTCCAGGGGTAGGGGTGCGCAGGGGATGCGGTCTTCCGGGAGCCCGCCGGGCCGGTGGCGCCGGGTGCGGCGGGCTCCCGGGCTGGTCAGTGGTCGCTGACCGCGCGGCGCTGGTCGGGCCGGCCGTGCGCGGCCTCGGTCGCCGGTGCAGCGGCGTGCGGCGTGCCGTGCTCCGTTCCGGGCGCGGCGACCTCGTTGCCGCGCTCGTCGGGGGCGGCGGCGAAGACCGATGCCCCCGGCTTGTTGCCTGCGCGGATGTGGTTGAACAGCAGGTTCAGCACGACGGCCACCAGAGCGGCCGCGCTGATCCCGGAGTGCATGATCACCGCGAACCAGCTGGGAAAGGCGTCGTAGAAGGTCGGCGCGGCGATCGGGATGACGCCCACGCCGATCGCCGTCGCGACGATGACCAGGTTCAGCCCGTCACCGAAGTCGACCCGCGACAGGGTGCGGATGCCGCTGGCGGCCACCGTGCCGAAGAGCACGATGCCCGCGCCGCCCAGGACGGGGTAGGGGATGGCGGCGACCACCCGGCCGACGACCGGGAGCAGCCCGAGCAGCATCAGGATCGCCCCACCCATGGCGACGACGTAGCGGCTCTTGATCCGGGTGAGCGCCACCAGCCCGACGTTCTGCGCGAACGCGCTGCACGGGAACGTGCCCAGGAACGGGGCGACGACGGTGGACGCCATGTCCGCGCGCAGGCCGTTGGCCACCCGCCGGCCGTCGACCGGGGTGTCCACGATCTCGCCGATGGCCAGGATGTCCGCGGTCGTCTCGGTCATGATCACCACGATCACGATGGTCATCGAGACGATCGCGCCGATCTCGAACGTCGGGCTGCCGAAGTGCAGCAGCGGCGGCAGGGCGACCATCCGGCCGGTACCGACGCCGGAGAAGTCCGCGCGGCCGACGGCCGCGGCGATCACGGTGCCGACCACGATCCCGATCAGGATCGACAGCCGGGAGATCGCGCCCTGGAACAGCCGGCTGATCGCCAGGATGATCGCGAGGGTCAGCGCGGCGAACCCGATGTTGGCCATCGAGCCGAGGTCCGCGGAGCCGGCGCCGCCCATGGCCCAGGTGAAGGCGACCGGCATCAGCGAGAGCCCGATCACCGTGATGATCGTGCCGGTGACCACCGGCGGGAAGAACCGGATCAGCTGGGCGAAGAAGGACGACAGCACCAGGCCGATCAGGCCGGCGACGATGATCGACCCGAAGACCGGCCGCAGCCCGCCCTCGCTGGAGATGGCCACCATCGTGGACACGCTGGCGAACGAGATGCCCTGCACGATCGGCAGCCGGGCGCCGAACGGCCCGAGCCCGAGGGTCTGCAGGATCGTGGCCAGGCCACTGAGGAAGAGGCCTGCGGTGACCAGCAGGGCCAGGTCCGGGCCGGAGAGCCCGGCCGCTCCGCCGACGATCAGGGGCGGCGCGATCACACCGCCGTACATGGTCAGGATGTGCTGGGTGCCGTAGACCAGGAGCTGGCCGAACGGCAGCTTCTCGTCCTCCGGCCGGCCGGTGTCCGCGGTGGCGCCGTCCCCGGCCTTGGTCCGGGTCCTGTTCAGGAGTTTCATCACTGGTCCCGTCAGCAGAAGCCGGGCACGCCGTGCCAGGCTGATCCGGCGTCGGACGCGTCGTCGCGGACGACGGTGGCCTCGATCAGCCCGTACGGCCGGTCGGCGGCGTGGAACACCTCGCCCGGGTTCTCCGTCCCGAAGGGCGAGAGGTCGACCAGGAAGTGGTGCTTGTTCGGCGCGGAGAACTTGATCTCGGCGACCTCGGGGTGCTGTTCGAGGACGGCGGAGCCCATGCCGTACAGCGTCTGCTGGAGCGCGTAGCTGTGGATCTCGGCGAAGCGCTGCAGCAGCAGTGCCTTGATCGCGTCGAAGGACTTGTCCCAGTCGACGTCGGTGTGGTCGTAGCGCCACCGCGCGACCAGGGACGTCGCCAGGATCCGGTCGGTGGTCTCCGGCAGCGTCGTGTACTCGTCCTTCAGGAACCCGTGGAACTCCGAACCGGTGGACTTCAGCACCGTGAGGTCGGCCAGGCCGGAGACCACGTGGGCCACCCGGTCGGCTCCGCGGCCGTCGATGTTGACGACGGTCGTCCGGGTGCCGCCGCCGGTGCGCACGAAGGAGTGGTCGTGGCCGGCCCCGTCCACTGGGATGCGGCTCCAGGCGTACTCCTCGATCTCGATGCGCGCGCCGTCGGCGGCCGGGGTCTGCGCGATGAAGTGGTCGCCCAGGGTGAGCGCGAACTCCTCCAGCGAGCGGACCCCCTTCTCCTTGGCGAACGCGAACACGGTGTTCTTCTGGGTGTCGGTGGGCAGCACGTCACCCTGGTCACCGGAGCCGTGCGCGGCCTCGACGGGGCCGCGCAACGCCGAGGAGACGTTGAGGTCGCGGATCTCGTGGCGGTCGGTGTCGCGGACGATGCGGACCAGGCGGTTCTCGGCCTTGCCGTACTGGTTGGGGCCCAGGACGATGGACATGGTGCGGTCAGCTCCCTCGATAGGTGGTGTACGCGAACGGGCTCAGCAACACCGGGACGTGGTGGTGCTGTTCGGGGTCGGCCACGGTGAACACGAGGCTGACCTCGGGAAAGAAGCAGTCCTGGCCGGTCGCGGTGAAGTAGGCCGCGGTGTCGAGGACCAGGCGGTAGTTGCCGGCGGCGATCCGGTCGGGGCCGAGCGAGGCGACCCGGCCGTCGGCGTCGGTGGTGGCGGTGCCCAGGACCGTGCTGCCCGCGGCGTCCACCGACTCGAGCCGGACGGGGACCCCGGCCGCGGGGTGGCCCAGCGCGGTGTCCAGCACGTGGGTCGTGATGGCGCTCATGCCGCGCCCACGGGGGAGCTCTCGACGACCCGGCGGAGCCGCAGCAGGGCGATCTTGCGCAGCTCGTCGGCGACGACCGCCGCCTCGGTCTCCTGGTCGTTGCCCAGCCGGGCCTGCAGCGCGGTGAGGATGTCCTCCGCCGGCAGGCCCGCGGCGCAGATGAGGAAGACCCGGCCGAACCGGTCCTCGTAGGCCCGGTTGCCCTCCGCCAGGGCGAGCCGGGTGTCGGCGTCGCTGCGGACGGCGGACTGCTCGTGTCGTGACCAGACGGCCTCGGTGCCCTGGCCCTGCGGCCGGTCACCGATCCGCGGGTGCGCGGCGAGAGCGCGGTCGACGTCGGCGCGGGTGAACCGCCGGGCCGCCTCGTCGGCGGTCGCCAGCAGCGACCCCAGGTCGGGGTAGGGGCGGCCGTCCCGCACGGCGGTCGCCCAGGCCGGCACATCGCAGCAGGCCAGCAGCGCAGGAGTGACGTCTGCGCTCGCTGCGGCGTTGAAGTCGGAGAGATCCACGGTGGCCTTCCTCTCGTGTGACGGAAGTAACTTTCCGCCTGGTGAGAGGTTGGCAGCCGTGCCGGCGTCATGTCAACAAATTGTTGATTATTTTTTGGAGGTTACGGGCGGACGGGGAGCCGCCGGCGCGCACCGGGCATCCCGTGCGTGAGATCAGCCGCGGTCGCGGTTGAGGTAGTTGTAGACGGTGAACCGGGTGACGTCGAGGGCCTGGGCGACCGTCTCGACCGACTTGCGGTAGGTGAAGGCGCCACGCTCCTCCAGCAGGCGCACGGCGCGCTGCTTCTCCGGGCGGGGCAGCGTCCGCAGCGGTGCACCCAGCTCGGCGGCCAGCTCGGCGAGCAGCCGGCCGAGATCGCCCACCGCCTCGGCGGGCGGCTCGGTCGGCAGGCGGACGCCGGCCACCGTCCGGCCGTCCCAGACCAGCGGCACATCGCCGGGTGCGGTGATCTGGTCGGGCTCGATGAGCTCGCCGCCGACCCGGGTCAGCAGCGGCGCCAGGGCGGTGAGCAGCGGATGGCCGGGGTCGAGGCGGCCGGAGCCGGCGGCCTGGTCAGTCATCGGCCCGCGCGACCTGCAGGGACACCCGGGTGGCCCCGTGGGCCAGAGCGGTGGCGAGCACGTCGGCCACCACGGGCAGCAGGACGTCGCGCTCGCCGGACAGCGACGTGCCGAACGGCCCGAAGTCGAAGGGCAGCCCCGCCTGCTCGACGACGCGCAGCGTCTCGGCGGCGTGCGCCGGCGGGCTCCCCTCGCCGACGAAGGGCTCGGTGGTGAACTCCGCTACCAGCCGCATGGCCGCAGGTTATGCCTGCCGCCGGCCGCTGGGCGCCGAGCGGTCCCTGGCACTCAGGCCGGTGCGCGGCGCCGGGCCAGCTCGGCGATCCGGGACACCTCCGCCCCGGTCAGGGTGGCCAGGTCCCCGGGCTCGATCGCCGAGCACTCGACGCCGCGCACCAGGAACCCGGCCAAGGCCGCCGCGGTGGCCGGCTCGTCGAGATAGCCGGAGTCGCCGCCCCCGGTGTAGGCCCGCAGGCGGGCGGCGGCGGTGGGCAGCCCCTCCCGGTAGAAGGCGTAGGTGGCCAGGTAGCGCGTCGGCAGCTGGGCCGGGTGCAGGTCCCAGCCCTGGTAGAACCCCCGCTCGAGGGACCGGCGGACCAGGCGCGTGTGCAGCCGCCACGCGGCGTGCACGGCGTCGCGTCCACCCACCGGCAGGACGTTGGTCGAGCCGTCGCTGAGGTGCACGCCGGTGCCGGCCGCCGCGACCTGCATGACGGCCTTGGCGTGGTCCGCGGCCGGGTGCTCCATGCTCTGGTAGGCCGCGGCGATGCCGCAGGAGGCGGAGTAGTCGTAGGTGCCGTAATGCAGAGAACTGCACCGCCCGGCGGACGCGTGGATCATCCTGGCCACCAGCACGGTGCCGTCGGCGCCGAGGATGGACTGCGGCGTCTCCACCTGGATCTCGAAGTGCAGCGCGCCCGGTGGCAGGCCGTGCGCCTGCTCGATCCGCTCGCAGGCCAGCACCATCGCCCCGACCTGGTCCACCGAGGTGACCTTGGGAAGGGTCACGACGAATCCGTCGGTCAGCCCGTCGGCCGCGGCGAGCGCACCGACGAACAGGTCCAGGGTGCGCAGCCCCCGGCGCCGGGTGGGCGCCTCGAAGCTCTTGAAGCGGATGCCGTGGAAGGGGGCTGCGGTGCCGCTGCGCACCGAGTCGGCGAGGGCGCGTGCCGCGGACACCGCGGCCTCGTCCTCCTGCTCGTCGGGCCGCTGCCCGAAGCCGTCCTCGAAGTCGATCCGCAGGTCCTCGATCGGCTCGTCGGCGAGTTTGGCCTGCACGCGCGGGTAGACGTCCCGGGCGAGGTCGACGGGCAGCCCGGTCGCCGCGGCCAGCTCCTCCGCGGAGCCGGCGTGCGCCGCGAGCGCCTCCCGGGCCGAGGATCCCCAGGTCTGGACGGTTCCGGCGTCGTACCGGTCGGCGGGGACGTACACCGTGTGCACCGGCTGGCGGACTCCCCGGTCGCCGGGGTACTGGCCGGCCAGAGCCGCATCCGCCGACGCCAGCCGCCGGTCCAGCTCTGCGGCGAGGTCCTCGATGTCGGGCCCGTGCTGACTCATGTCGACTCCCTGTCCTGGGGCGGGGGTCGTCGCCGGCCACCTCCGGCCCGGCGACGGACCCCGACTCCTGCACCCTGACGGCCAGCACCGGAATGGCCTGCACCCTGACGGCGGGCACCGCGCGGTGGGCGGCACCACAACTTCCGCATGGTGGACGCTAGTGTCTGCATCGCGGAAGAACAAGGATCCTCGATGGGTCCCGCCCCGGGCGTGGACGTGCGGAGGGGCGGCCTGGCTTTCCGGAGCGACCGACCCGGGCGCTGACCCGGTCGCGTGGTCAGGGGAGGGGTGGGCTCAGGCGGGAGTGGTGCGGGCCAGCTGCTCGTCCCGGAGTGCGGCGTGCATCTCCCACGGCGACTGCGGCAGGACGCTGCCGGTCTCCAGCAGCGACTTGAGGTTGGCCATCACGGCCGGCCAGCCGACGGCGACGGCCTCGTGGTCGGCGGGCTCGGCCAGGTTCTCGTGCGTCACGGTGAGCCGCACGATGTCCTGGTGGGGCTGGATCTCGAAGGTCACCTGCGACGGGTTGTCGGCGGGGCCGCCGAAGGTGAAGACCAGCCGCTCGGGGGCGACGGACTCCACGACCGTCCCGCTGACGTCCACGGTCCCGGAGCCGTCGGTGCGCACGTGCTCCCAGCCGGACCCCGGCTGCCAGTCCGACACGTTGCTGTGGCCCCAGTACCGGGCGGTGAGGTCGGCGTCGGTCAACGCCGTCCAGACCTGTTCCGGGGTCGCCTTGATGTAGGTGACGTACACGTAGGTGGGAACGGCGGTCATGTGCTGCTCCTCTGCTGCATGGCGGACCGCGCTGAGGGCGCGGAGCCGGGGACCTTCGAACTTGTCGATCCACCGCTCCTGGATCTCGTGGAGCGGCACCGGGTTGAGGTAGTGCAACTTCTCCCGGCCCTGCCGGACGGTGCTGATCAGGTTGGCGGCCTCCAGGACCGCGAGGTGCTGGGACGCCGACTGGCGGGCCATTCCCAGCCGGTCGCAGAGCTCACCGAGGGTCTGGCCGTTGCGTTCGTGCAACCGGTCGAGCACCTGGCGACGGGTGGGGTCGGCCAGCGCCTTGAACACCGGACCCAGGTCGCCGGACACGGATCCAATCATGCAGGCTTTTACCTGCCTGTCAAGTGCGGGCGCGGCGTCACGCCCGCGGCTTCACCCGCCGGGTGGCCGGCGCGGTGGCCGGGTCCTCCGGCCACGGGTGCCGTGGGTAGCGGCCGCGCAGCTCGCTGCGGACGGCGGGGTAGCCGGTGACCCAGAAGCCGGCCAGGTCGGCGGTGGTGGCCACGACCCGGGAGGCAGGGGACAGCAGCTGCAGCCGCAGCGGCCGCCCGGCGACCACCGGGACGTCGGCCCAGCCGAACACCTCCTGCACCCGCACCGACGCCGTCGGCACCGCCGGATCGCCGTAGTCGATCCGGATCCGCGTGCCGGTCGGCACCTCGATCCGCTCGGGCACCAACTCGTCGAGCTGACC
>JAICZD010000242.1 GCA_025933855.1 Modestobacter sp.
ACCCGGACATAGGTGATGACGCCGCGGTAGATGTCGTAGACGGAGTCGAAGATCAGCGCGCGGGCCGGTCCGTCGGCGTTCCCGGTGGGGGCCGGGACCTTCTCCACGATCGCGTCCAGCAGGGCGGGCACCCCTTCGCCGGTCTTGCCGCTGACCCGCAGCACGTCGGCGGGGTCGCAGCCGATGATGTGCGCGATCTCGGCGGCGAACTTCTCCGGCTGCGCGGCCGGCAGGTCGATCTTGTTGAGCACCGGGATGATCGTCAGGTCGTTCTCGATGGCCAGGTACAGGTTGGCCAGGGTCTGGGCCTCGATGCCCTGCGCGGCGTCGACCAGCAGGACCGCGCCCTCGCAGGCGGCCAGCGACCGGGACACCTCGTAGGTGAAGTCCACGTGCCCGGGGGTGTCGATCATGTGCAGCACGTGCTCGGTGCCGTGCTGCGCCCCGCTGCGCGGCGTCCACGGCAGCCGGACGTTCTGGGACTTGATGGTGATCCCGCGCTCGCGCTCGATGTCCATCCGGTCGAGGTACTGGGCGCGCATCTGGCGGCCCTCGACGATCCCGGTCACCTCGAGCATCCGATCGGCCAGCGTCGACTTGCCGTGGTCGATGTGGGCGATGATGCAGAAGTTCCGGATGCGTGCCGGGTCGAGCCGGCTGCCGGTGGCGGCGGGAGCAGTCACAGTGCTGCCCATGGTCCCACGGACCCGGCCGGGGCAGAGCGCTCGCCTCGCAGCGCAGCCGGCCCTCGGCCGGTTGGGGCGGGTTCGGCGCGGCTGGTATCTTGGGAGGCCGGTTCGCCGATGCCCTGCCGTCGCGGACGCACTGTCAGAAGTACACCTTCCTGCGAGACACCCGAGGCTCACGCGTGGCGAACATCAAGTCCCAGATCAAGCGGAACAAGACCAACGAGAAGGCGCGTCAGCGCAACGTCGCGGTCAAGTCCGCCTTGAAGACGACGGTGCGGCGTTTCCGCACCGCCGCCGACGCTGGGGACAAGGCGGCCGCGACCGCCGCCCTGCAGACCGCCAGCAAGGCTCTGGACAAGGCCGCCAGCAAGGGCATCATCCACAAGAACCAGGCGGCCAACCGCAAGTCCGCGCTGGCCAAGAAGGTCGCCGGCCTCTGATCTGCCGGCTGCGCCGACCGTCCTGCCGGCGGCCGACCGTCCTGCCGGCGGCCGGACGCGCTTTGCACGTGGTGTGACCGCGGTGCACGCGCTGCACGGCGGGCAACGGGGCAGAAGGGCGTGCAGAGCCTGCGCCGGCGGGCAGCCTGAGGCGAGCCGAGCGCCGGCCGGCCGGGGCGGGGCTCAGCGACCGGTGCGGACCCGCGCGTCCCGGCCGCGGGCGGACTCGGCCCGGATGGCGACGATGCGCCGGATCGCCCGCTCCAGGGCATAGTCCGGGCTCGCGGCAACGCCCTTGACGTCGGCGTTGAGCTCTGCGGTCACCCCGATCGCCTGCTGCAGCGCGTCGATCGTCCAGCCGCGCGCCTGGGCCTGTGCCCGCTTCACCTTCCACGGCGGCAGCTTCAGCGTGCGCGCCAGGTCGCCGATGTTGGACGTGTTGAGGGAGGCGACCCGCGCCGCCGTGCGGACCCCGTCGGCGAGGGCGTCGGCGATGAGCACGTGGGCCACGCCGCGTTGCAGTGCCCAGCGGAGCATCTCCACCGACCCAGCGGTGTCCCCGACCAGCACCCGCTCCGCCACGGTGAACCCGGTGACCTCCGCCTGGCCGCGGTGGAACCGCGCCACGGCGTCCTCGTCGATGGACCCGCCGAAGTCCGACACCAGCTGGCTCGCTGCCGAGGAGAGCTGCCGCAGGTCGTTGCCGACGGCGTCGAGCAGGGCCGTGACCGCGTCCGGAGTGATCCGCCCACCCGCGCGGCGCACCTCGTTGCGGACGAACGCCACCCGCTCCCCGGCCGAGCTGATCTTCGGGCACTCGTCGACGGCGGCTCCGGCGGCCCGGAAGGCCTTGAGCAGGGCCTCGTTGCGCTTTCCGCCGGAGTGGACGACGACCAGGGTGAGGTCGGGGTCCGGCGCCTTGGCGTAGCCGATCAGCGAGTCGACCAGGGCAGCGGCCGCCTCGTGCACCCCGCTCACCACGACCAGCCGGTGCCCACCGAACAGCGACGGCGCCAGCACGTCGGCCAGCGACCCGACGGCCAGGCCGGCGGCGACGAGTTCGTGCTCCTCGGCGTCGGGGTGGGCGTGGCGGATCGCGGCCCGGACGGCGGCGACCGCCCGGGCCCGCAGCAGTTCCTCCTCCCCCACCACGACCCGCAGGTGCGACGTCGGTGCCGGAGGTGCTGCTGCCACCGGCTCATCGTGTCACGCGGTACCGACCGTGCGGCCCGGCTCGGCACTCCGGCGCCCGCGGCGACCGCCCCGACCGGCGCAGCGGGCCCGCCGCTGGCGGTCGCCCGGGCGACGGCGTCCGGACCGCGCACCGCCACCCCCCAGTCGTCGCTGCCGCCGACCACCGCCAGGTCGCCGTCGCGGTCGGTGCGGTAGACGCGCATCCGGTCCCCGGCCAGCCAGTCCAGCAGCCGGTCGGTGGGATGGCCGTAGGAGTTGTCGGCGCCGACCGACACCAGCGCCACCCGGGCGCCGCTGGCGGCCAGGAAGCCCGGGTCGGCGTCGGCGCTGCCGTGGTGCGGAACCTTCAGCACGTCGGCGCGCAGGTCCACCCCGTCGGCCACCAGCCGCCGTTCCGCGTCGGCACCCAGATCGCCGGTGAACAGCACGCGGACGCCCCGCTGGCTGGCGCGCACCACCATCGACAGGTCGTTCGGCGCGGCGGCGGCCGTGGCCGCGGCGGCGCGCGGGGCGAGCACCTCGAACCGGGCGCTGCCGACCGTCCGCCGCTGGCCGGGCTCGAGGACGACGTGCCGGCTGCCGGCCCGGTGGACCAGGTCCTCCAGCGCGCCGACCCGGTCGTCGGCCGGCCCCAGCGTGGCGGTCGCCACCTCGTCCACCTGCCGCCCGGCCAGGGCACCGGCGAGGCCGGCGACGTGGTCGGCGTCCAGATGGGACAGCAGCACCAGCGGCAGCCGGTCGATGCCCAGCCGGCGCAGGCAGCCGTCGACCAGCGCGGCGTCGGGCCCGGCGTCGACCAGGACGCCCTCGTCCGGACCGGTGGGCACCACGAGCGCGTCGCCCTGCCCGACGTCGCAGGCCACCACGACCGTGTCGGGCGGCGGCCAGCCGCGGGTGACCTGGCGCAGCGGCCAGCCCACGACGACGACTCCCACCAGCGCGGCGAGAAGCAGCGGGCGCAGCCTCGGCCAGCGCACCAGCGCCCACGCACCGGCCGCCAGCACCGCGCCCAGCAGCACCGCGCCGCGGATCCCCGCCGGCCAGCCGGTGGCGCCGTCCGGGACCTGGGCCGCCCGTTCGGCCACCACCACCAGCCAGCGCACCGGCCAGCCGGCCAGCCGGCAGAGCGCGTCGGCCGCCGCGGGCGCCACCGGGGACAGCACCGCGGCGGCCAGGCCGAGCACGGTGGCCGGCGCGACGGCGGGCGCGGCGAGCAGGTTCGCCGGCAGCGACACGATGCTGACGATGCCGGACAGTGCCGCCACCAACGGAGCGGTGACCAGGCCGGCCGCGGCGCTCACCGCCACGGCCTCGGCCGGCCAGCGCGGCAACCCGCGGCGACGCAGCGACCGCGACCAGCCCGGAGCGAGCAGCACGATGGCGGCGGTCGCCGACACCGACAGGGCGAACCCGGCGTCCCGGGCCAGCGTCGGGTCGACGACCAGGAGCACCGCCACCGCGGTGGCCAGCGCCGGAACGGCCACCCGCGACCGGCCCGACGCCAGTGCCAGCAGCGTCACCACCGCCATCGCCGCCGCCCGGAGCACGCTGGGACCCGCCCCGGCGAGCACGACGAACCCGGCCACGCCGAGCAGCCCGACCGCGGCCTGCACCCGCCGGTCGGTCCCGCGGCGGCGCAACGGCCAGAGCAGCAGGGCCACCACGATCGCCACGTTGGCGCCGGACACGGCCGTGAGGTGCGACAGCCCGGCCCGGCGGAACTCGGCGGTGAGCCCGGGGTCCATGGCGCGGGTGTCGCCCACCACCAGCCCCGGCAGCAGGCCGGCCGGTCGTGCGGTCAGGGTGCGGGCCGCGGAGTCGGCGAGGCCGGTCCGCAGCACGCCGGCGGCGGACTGCACCGGGCCCGGACCGCTCACCACGACCGGCGGCGAACGGGCGGAGAGCACGGCCAGCGCGTCGTCCCCCGGCTCGGCGGGGCGGACGGCGGCCCGCAACTGCACCCGCGCACCCGGTCCCAGCCCGGCCCAGTCCGCGGCCGGCCCGAAGACCAGCGCCCTGCCGCCCCGCGCCTGCCGCTCGGCGACCTCCTGCACGGTGGCCGAGACCATGATCCGCGGCGCACCCGGACCGGTCAGCGTCCGCGGGGCCTCGTCGAGCTGCAGCCGGACCGGAACGACGGCTCCCGCCGCCGCGAGTTCGGGCAGCGGGGACGCGGCCCGCGCGCCGGCGGCCGCCGCCGACGTGGCGAGGGCCGCCGTGGCCGCGGCCAGGCAGCCGACCGCGACCGCCCGGCGGGCC
>JAICZD010000268.1 GCA_025933855.1 Modestobacter sp.
CCGCCCGGCATGATCAACATGACGGCCGGCCGCCCGGACGCCGGCATGGCGAGGCCGGCCAAACGGCGACGGGCCCGCAGGCGCGAGCCCCCCGGGCCGGAGGCGTACGTGAAGCACTGCCGCCGAGCCGGGGACGATCCGAGGCACAACGTGGGCGCGGTGCCGGCGAACCAGGCGGCCGGCGGGACAGGGCACGATGCAAGCCCGAGGGACGGCGGGGCCCGGTCGCGTTGGCCCCGCTCGGGCGCGCCTCGTATGCGCCGATAATCGACATTATGTCAAGTCATGGTTCCGAGGGCCGCCCTGCGGCGGCTGATCAGACACTCAACGTCTTCTGGCCGCCGTGCGGGTTGTCGCGTCGACCCGTGGTTGTCACCGCTGCCGTCCGCGGCGTGAGCGACGACGAGCAGGACGGCGTCCGCCTCAGCGTCGTCCGCCGGACGGCCCGGCCCAGTACCGCGGCACCGACCCCCAGGACGGTCACGACGCCGGCGAGGGCAGTCCAGCCGGCGGCGCGGCCGCTGGTCGGCCGGACCGTGTAGGCCTCCTCGGGTCGCTGCCCGGGCGCGGCCGGATCACCGTGCAGCCCCGCCGCCAGCAGCTCGGCCAGGTGCACGGCCTGCCGGCCACCGGCATCGCCCTGCTGGATCTGGGTGCGGCAGCTGAAGCCGTCGGCCAGCACGACGTCGCGGACGTCCGCCGCGCGCAGCGCCGGCAGCAGGGCCCGCTCGGCGCAGGCCATCGACACCTCGTAGTGACCCTGCTCGAAGCCGAAGTTGCCGGCGAGCCCGCAACAACCCGAATCGAGCACCTGGACGTCCAGGCCCATCCGGTTCAGCAGCTCGACGTCGCGGTCGTTGCCCATCACCGCGTGCTGGTGGCAGTGCGTCTGCACCAGGACCCGGCGGTGCATCCGCGGCGGTTCCCAGCCCGGTGTGTGCTCGGTGAGCAGCTCGGCCAGGGTGACCGTCTGGTCGCGCAGACGCCGGACGTCCAGGTCGTCGGGGAACAACTCGGCCGCGTCGGCCCGGAAGACGGCGGTGCAGGACGGCTCGAGCCCGAGCACCAGGGTGCCCGCGTGCAGGTACGGCCCGAGGACGTCGACGGTGCGGCGCAGCACCCGCTCGGCGACGTCCAGCTGCCCCGTGGAGATCCAGGTCAGGCCGCAGCACACCGCCTCGGCCGGAACGACGACCCGCCATCCGGCGTCCTCGAGGACGTCGACGGCGGCCTGGGCCAGGTGCGGGGAGAAGAAGTTGGTGAACGTGTCCGGCCACAGGACGACCTCCCCCCGCTCCCCCGATCCGCGCGGACCGCGGGCGGCGTACCAGGCTTGGAACGGCTGCCCGGCGAACTGCGGGATCTGCCGTTCCGGCGCCACCCCGGCCAACGCCGTCCCGACGCGGGACAAGACCGGCGCCCGGGTCAGCGCGTTCACCACCCCAGGGGCCAAAGTCGCGACTTTGGCCCAGAGGGGCAGCCAGCCCATCGAGTAGTGCGCCCGCGGCCGCAACCGGCCGGCGTAGTGGTGCGACAGGAACTCCGCCTTGTAGGTGGCCATGTCCACGTTGACCGGGCAGTCGGTCTTGCAGCCCTTGCAGGCCAGGCAGAGGTCCAGTGACTCCAGGACGGCGGTGGAGCGCCAGCCCTCGCCGATGGGTGAGTCCGCGTGGCCCTGCATCATCTCGAACAGCAACCGCGCCCGGCCGCGGGTTGAGTGCTCCTCCTCGTGGGTGACCAGGTACGACGGGCACATCACGCCGCCCTCGCTCTCGTGCCGGCGGCACTTCCCCACCCCCACGCAGCGCTGCACGGCCCGGTCGAAGCTGCCCTCGTCGTGCGGGTAGCGGAAATGGGTCGCGACCGGCGATGGGGAGTAGTCGCTGCCCAGGCGCAGGTTCTCGTCCAGCCGGTTGGGCGCGCTGACCTTGCCCGGGTTCATCCGGTTCGCCGGGTCGAAGATCGCCTTGAACTGACCGAACGCCCGGACCAGCTCCGCACCGAACATCCTCGGCAGCAGCTCACCCCGGGCCTGGCCATCACCGTGCTCCCCCGACAGCGAGCCACCATAGGAGACCACCAGGTCCGCGGCCCGCTCCAGAAAGCTGCGGAACTGGGCGACACCGTCGGCGGTCAGCAGGTCGAACGGGATGCGGGCGTGCACGCAGCCCTGCCCGAAGTGCCCGTACACCGACGTGTGGCCGAAGCCGTACTCGTCGTACAGGTCCCGCAGGTCGTGCAGGTAATCGCCCAGGTCGGCCGGGGCGACCGCGGAGTCCTCCCAGCCCGGCCAGCCGTCGGGCAGTCCCGGTGCACGCGCCGCCGCGCCCAGGGCCGACTCCCGGACCGACCACAACTCCTTCTGGCGCGCCTCGTCGTCCACCACGGTGACCGACGGCGCGGACTCCCGGTCCCCCGCCTGACCGGCGAACCGGTGGGCGCGGTCCCGGGCCTCCTCCGCGGTCCGGCCGCCGTACTGCACCAGCAGCCAGCCGCGCGGACCGTCCGGAAGCTCCTTGAGCGCGGCGGGATGCAGGTGCTTGCGCTGCTGGGTCTCGACGAGCTGGTGGTCGAACCCCTCGAGGGCGATCGGTTCCGTCGCGACGATCTCGGGCACGTCCGCCGCCGCCGAGACGATGTCGGGATAGCCCAGCAGCACCAGGGCACGGGCCGGAACGACCGGGACCAGTCGCAGCTCGGCCCGCAGCACGACGACGCAGGTTCCCTCCGAGCCGACCAGCGCGCCGGCGAGGTCGAAGCTCCGCTCGGGAAGCAGCGAGTCCAGGTTGTAGCCCGACACCCGGCGCGGGATGTCGGGATACCGCCCGCGGATGAGGTCGGCGTACTCGTCCCGCAAGGCGCGCAGCTGCCGGTAGATCTCGGCGCGCCGTCCACCCGCGCGCACGATGGCCAGGTACTCCTCGTCCGAGGTGGCGCCGACGGTCATCCGGGTGCCGTCGTAGAGCAGCACGTCCAGCGAGATGATGTTGTCCACGACCTTGCCGGTGCGCTGCGCGGTCGCGCCGCAGGAGTTGTTGCCGATCATCCCGCCGATCGTGCAGTGGTTGTGCGTGGCCGGTTCCGGCCCGAACTCCAGGCCGTACCGGGCCAGTTGCTCGTTGAGAAGGTCCAGCACGATGCCCGGCTCCACCACGCAGGTGGCCGCGTCCGGGTCGACCGAGACCAGCCGGTGGCAGTACTTGGAGAAGTCCAGGACCACGGCGGTGTTGGTGCACTCCCCCGCCAGGCTGGTGGCGCCGCCGCGGGCCAGCAAGGGCACGCCGTGCTCGCGGCACACGGCGACCGCCGCGCAGGCGGCGTCCACCGTGCGCGGGACCACCACGCCGATGGGGACCTGACGGTAGTTCGACGCGTCGGTGGAGTAGGCACCGCGCGAGCCGGGGTCGAACCGCACCTCACCGTCCACCCGGACGGCGAGATCCCGCTCCAGCGCCAGGACATCGATGCCGGCGGGTGGGCTGGTGCGCATCACCGGCTGGGGCAGGTCGATCGCGGCCACGGCGCCTCCTCGATCGCGTCGGGCGCACACGAGCGGCTGCGCTTCCGACGCTCCGGTCGCCTACCCGGCGCGTGCCGGGTCAATCGGTGATCCGCGGTCAGCCCATCGTCTTCTGGCCGTCGATGGTCTCCCGGATGAGGTCGGCGTGGCCGGCGTGCTGGGACGTCTCGGCGATGATGTGCAGGAACACCCGGCGGACCGACCACCTGGCGCCCGGCTGGAACCACGGCGCCTCGGGCAGCGGGTGATCGGCGTCCAGGTCCGGCAGCGTGCGCACCAGCTCATCGGTCCGGGCCGCGACCTCGGCGTGCTTCTCGAGCGCACCGGCCAGCGTCTCCCCCGGCAGCAGCTCGTGCTCGGCCGCCCACGACTCGGCCATCTCCGGGCTGGACCAGTCCATCGTCGGGAAGGCATCCGGGCCCCGGACGGCGAACTCCGCCCAGG
>JAICZD010000203.1 GCA_025933855.1 Modestobacter sp.
GGACGTGCACGCCGTCGTCGGCGGTGCGGCCGAACCGGTTCGCGAGGTCGAGCAGGGCCTTGGCGACCCGCCCCGGCACGTCGGAGAACACCAGGTCCGCGACCACGTCGTTGGCGCGCCGCAGCCGGCCGGCGAGCTGGGTGAGCAGTCCGCGCGCGACCGCGGGACGCCCGTCCAGCCAGCGCAGCAGGTCCTCGTGGGAGAGCGAGGAGAACGTCGTGTCGGTGACCGCGGTGACGGTCGCCGAGCGGGGGCCGGGGTCGAACAGCGACAGCTCGCCGAACATCTGCCCGGGCCCGAGGATCGCCAGCAGGTTCTCGCGGCCGTCGGCGGAGGTCCGGCCCAGCTTCACCTTGCCCTCGGTGACCACGTACAGCTTGTCGCCCTCGTCACCCTCGTGGAACAGCACGTCGCCGCGGCGCAGCCGGCTGTCGGCCATCGAGGAGCGCAGGGCGGAGGCCGCCTCGTCGTCGAGGGCGCTGAACAGCGGAGCTTGGCGGAGCACGTCGTTGTCCACGTGAAGGTCCTCCCACAGGGCCGGACACCGTCCGCCGGGCAGGCGCCCGCGGTGCCGTGGGTCACAGTCTGTCCCATCACCCCCAGCCGGCGCCAAGAGGCGCGGCCCGACGGCATCCGGCGGCCGCACTAGTCTGGGCGCCGTGCCCGACACCGCGCTGGTCCGGCGCGCCCGGAAGATCGACCGGGCGCTCGCCGAGGCCTACCCCGACGCTCGCTGCGAGCTCGACTTCGACTCGCCCTTCGAGCTGCTCGTCGTCACGGTGCTCTCCGCCCAGACCACCGACCGACGGGTCAACGCGGTGCGGCCGGCGCTGTTCGCGGCCTACCCCGACGCCCGGGCGATGGCCGGCGCCGACCGTGACACGCTCGAGCGGCTGGTCCAGCCGACCGGCTTCTTCCGCGCCAAGACCGACTCGCTGCTGAAGCTGTCCCAGGCGCTCGTCGAGCGCCACGACGGCCAGGTGCCGCCGCGCCTGGCGGACCTGGTGCAGCTGCCGGGCGTGGGCCGCAAGACCGCCAACGTGGTGCTCGGCAACGCCTTCGGCATCCCCGGGATCACCGTCGACACGCACGTCGGCCGGCTGGCCAGGCGCTTCGGCTGGACCGAGCAGACCGACGCGGTGAAGGCCGAGCACGAGGTCGGAGCGCTGTTCCCCAAGCGCGACTGGACGATGCTGTCGCACCACCTGATCTGGCACGGCCGCCGCGTCTGCCACGCCCGCAACCCCGCCTGCGGCGCCTGCCCGGTCGCGCGCTGGTGCCCGTCGTACGGCGAGGGGCCGACCGACCCGGAGGCGGCCTCCCGGCTGGTCAAGACCCAGGGCCGGGCGTGACCCGAGCGCGGTCCCTCCTCGTCGCCGGCCTGGTGTGCGCGCTGGCCGCGGCCTGCGGCACCGGCACCGGCACGCGGGCCGGCCCTGCACCCTCAGCGGGCGCCCCGACCGCGAGCGGGACCGCGGCCCCCCCGTCCCGCGTCGACGTGGACACCCCGGCGCTGCGGGCGCTCAGGCACCGCGCGCACCTCGCCCCCTGCCCGGCATCGACCGCGACGCCTCCCCGCACCGGCGGCCTGCCCGACGTGACGCTGCCCTGCCTCGGCGGCGGGCGCGCCGTACGCCTGTCGGGACTGCGGGGTCCCCTGGTGGTCAACCTCTTCGCGCAGTGGTGCGGACCGTGCCGCGCCGAGCTGCCCTCCTACCAGCGGTTGCACGAGACGGGGGCCGGCCGGGTGCGCGTGCTGGGCCTGGACTACCTCGACACCCGGCCCGACGGCGCGCTGGTGCTGGCCGCGGCGACCGGGGTCACCTACCCGCTGGTCGCCGACCCCGGAGGGAGCGTCCGCACGGCGTTCCGGACCCGCGGCCTGCCGGGCGTCGTCCTCGTCGACGCGCGCGGCCGGGTGGTCGACGTGGAGTACCGCGTGATGAGCTCCTTCGCCGAGCTGCGGTCCCTCGTCGAGCGAAGGCTGCACGTCCGGCTGCCCGCCTGAGCGCCTGCGGGAGGCGCCGTCGCCCGGTCGGTAGGCTCGCCCCCGTGCCGCCCGACTCCGACCCCGCCCCGCTGCCCGCGTGGCTGGAGCCGGTACGACGCGCCGCGGGCGAGATCCGGGCCGAGGACCTGACCGGGTTCGTGGCGCCCGAGGGGGCCGCGACCCGGCGGGGTGCGGTGCTGATGCTGTTCGGGGAGGGACCGGCCGGACCGGACCTGCTGCTCACCGAGCGCGCCCACGACATGCGCTCGCACCCCGGTCAGGTTGCCTTCCCCGGCGGCTCCACCGACCCCACGGACGCGTCCTCGACGCACACCGCGCTGCGCGAGGCGCAGGAGGAGACGGGCCTGGACCCCGCGGGCGTCGAGGTCATCGCGGCGCTCCCCGAGCTGTGGCTGCCGCCGAGCAACTTCGCGGTCACGCCGGTGCTGGCCTGGTGGCGCCGGGAGAGCCCGGTGCGGGTCGTGGACCCGGCGGAGGTGCACGCGGTCTACCGGGTGCCGGTCGCGGAGCTGCTCGACCCCCTCCACCGGGTGTCGGTCCGGCACCCGTCCGGCTGGGTGGGCCCGGCGTTCCTCATCGGCGAGGACAAGGACCTGGTCCTGTGGGGCTTCACCGCCGGCATCATCGCCCGGCTCTTCGACTTCCTCGGCTGGACCCGGCCCTGGGACTCCACGGTGCACCGCGAGCTGCCACCGCACATGCTGGGAGCCCACGTGCGCACGGTCGCGGCGCGGCCGACCCCCGGCACCCCCCGTCACGCCGGCGGCCCGAGCGTCCCGAGCGGCCCCGACCGGTGAGCCGGCGGTGAACGTCCTCGACTGGCTGCTGGTCGTGCTGGTGCTCGCCTACGCGGTGTCGGGCTACTGGCAGGGCTTCATCGCCGGCGCCTTCGCCACCGCGGGGCTGCTCGCCGGCGGCGTGGCCGGGATCTGGCTGGCTCCCCGTCTGCTCGGCACCGCCGACCCGGCGCTGTGGGTGTCGCTGGCGGCCCTGTTCGTGGTGCTCGTGTGCGCCTCCACCGGCCAGGCGGTGCTGCAGTTCGTCGGCAGCCGGATCCGGGCCCGGATCCGCTGGCAGCCGGTGCGCGCCCTCGACGCCGTCGGCGGCGCTGCGCTGAGCATGGCCGCCGTGCTGGTCGTCGCCTGGGCGCTGGGCGTCGCGGTCAGCGGCTCGAACCTGCCGTGGGCCACCCACCAGGTCCGCGACTCCCGGGTCCTCCAGCAGGTCGACGCGGTGATGCCGCCCGACGCCGTCCAGGCGCTGGGCTCGTTCAACAACGTGGTCGGCGCGAGCTTCTTCCCCCGCTACCTCGAGCCGTTCGCCCGGGAGCGGATCGTCTCGGTGGCGCCCCCGCCCGGCTCGGTGGCGCGGGACCCCGACGTGCGACGCGCCGGTGCCAGCGTCTACAAGGTCCGGGGCCAGAACAGCTGCCAGCGCGGCGTCGAGGGCAGCGGCTTCCTCTACGGCCCCGGCCGGGTGATGACCAACGCCCACGTCGTCGCGGGGGTGGACCACCCCGACGTCGTCGTCGGTGACCGGGAGGTGCCCGCCACGGTCGTCTACTACGACCCCGGCACCGACATCGCCGTGCTCGCGGTCCGGGGGCTCACCGCGCCGCCGCTGCGGTTCGACCGGGGCGGGCGCTCCCGGGAGGTGGCCGCCGTGCTCGGCTACCCCCAGGACGGCCCGTACGACGTCGAGGCGGCCCGGATCCGCGACGAGCAGCGGCTGCGCAGCCCCGACATCTACAACCAGGGCACCGTCGTGCGGGCGGTGTTCTCGCTGCGGGCGCTGGTGCGGCCCGGCAACTCCGGGGGGCCGCTGGTCTCCACCGACGGCCGCGTGCTCGGCGTGGTCTTCGCGGCCTCGGTCACCGACACCGGGACCGGCTACGCCCTCACCGCCGACCAGGTGGCCCAGGCGGCCGCCCAGGGCCTGACCCGGCACCGGGCGGTCGGCACCGGCGACTGCGACTGAGCCGGCCCGCTGCGGGGCTCACGGCCGGGCGGGCACCCGCGCCAGCCAGTCCAGCAGCAGCGCGGTCAGCGCCTCGGGCGCCTCCTCGTGCGGGAAGTGCCCGACGCCGGGGAGGACGTGCTCCTCGACCGGCCCGCTGACCCGCTCGCGGGAGGCGGCCACGGCGCGCACCGGGACCGCGGGGTCCCGGTCCCCGGTCACCAGGCACACCGGCTGGCGGACCGGGGGCGCCATCAGCCGCGCGAAGCGCCGGCCGTCCGCGCGCAGCCGGGAGCGCACCAGCCAGCGGTGGTACTCCAGGGCGCAGTGGGAGGACGGCCACAGCGCGATCGTGCGCTGGTAGACGGCCAGCGTGCCCGGGCTCGGGAAGCCCGACTCCGGCGCGCTCCACGCACGGAGGTGCCGTCCCAGGAAGCCGCTGGCCGTCCGCGCCAGCCGCCGCTCCGGGCGCATCGGCAGCTGCATCGCGAGCAGGTGGCGCAGCGCCGGGCCGGCCGGGCCGGCCGGTCCCCGCCGTAGGGCGGCCAGCATCGTGGCCGGGTGCGGCGCGGAGACCGCCGCGAGTGCGGCGACCTGCCGGGGGTGGATCGCGGCGGTCGCCCAGGCGACGTACCCGCCCCAGCCGTGGCCGACCAGCACCGCGTCCCTCGCGCCGAGCGCCTTCACGACGCCGGAGACGTCCTGGGCGAGCGTCATCGGGTCGTAGCCGTTCGGGGTGCGGTCCGAGCCGCCGTAGCCGCGCAGGTCCATCGCGACCACCCGGTACCCGGCCGCGGCGAGGGCGGGCAGCTGGTGCCGCCAGGCCCACCAGAACTCCGGGAAGCCGTGCAGCAGCACGACCAGCCGGCCGTGCTCGGGCCCCGCCTCCGCCACATGGAACCGGGCCCCGTTGGCGGCGACGTGACGGTGCTGCCAGGGGCCCGGGACCTCGACGACGTCGAGGGCGTCGGTCACTTCTTGATGATGTTCTTGGTCTCCTGGGCCTGGTGGATCGCCCGCTCCGGGGCGCGTACCTGCTTGACCTTCTTCAGCCCGACGAACGCCAGCAGGCCCGCGAGGAGGAGGTAGAGCACGAACACGATCAGGAAGCACCACGCCAGCGCGAGCCCGGTCATGGAGATGAAGTAGGCGATCGCGACCGACAGCATGATGACCGCGAGCAGGCCCAGGAACGCGGCCACGGCGAACAGCGCGAGGCCGACCCCGCCGGCCTTGACGCTGACGCGCAGCTCCGACTTGGCGAGGGCGATCTCGTTGCGGACCAGGCTGGAGACGTCCCGGCTGGCGTCGGCGACCAGGCGCCCGATCGTCGGGTCGTCCTTGCTCGGCAGGTCGGGTCGGGCGGGCCGGGTGGAGATGCGCTCGGTGGCGGCTGCGTGGCTCATGGTGCCTCCTTCGTGCCCTGACCCTACCGGTGCCAAACCGCCGCTCGTGTCGGCCGGGCTCAGTCCTCGTCGCTGCCGGAGTCCTTGAGGTTCTCCGAGATCAGGTCCATCACCGTGGAGTCGGCCAGCGTCGTGACGTCGCCGACCTCGCGCTCCTCGGCGACGTCCTTCAGCAGTCGCCGCATGATCTTGCCCGAGCGGGTCTTGGGCAGCTCCGGGACCACCATGATCTGCCGCGGCCGGGCGATCTTGCCGATCTCCTTCGCGACGTGCGCCCGCAGCTCCTCGACGATGTCCTGGCCACCGTCGCCCGCGGACTCGCGCAGGATCACGAACGCGCACACGGCCTGGCCGGTGTCCTCGTCCTTGGCGCCGACCACGGCCGCCTCGGCGACCTTGGGGTGGGAGACCAGCGCGGACTCGATCTCGGTCGTGGACAGCCGGTGCCCCGACACGTTCATGACGTCGTCGACGCGGCCGAGGAGCCAGATGTCGCCCTCCTCGTCGAGCTTGGCGCCGTCACCGGCGAAGTAGACGCCCTCGAAGCGGGACCAGTAGGTGTCCCGGTAGCGCTGGTCGTCGCCCCAGATCGTGCGCAGCATCGCCGGCCACGGCTGGGTCAGCGTGAGGTAGCCGCCCTCGCCCTTGGACACGGGCTTGCCGACGTCGTCGACCACGACCGCGGAGATGCCGGGCAGCGCCTTCATCGCCGAGCCCGGCTTGGACGACGTGACGCCGGGGAGCGGGCTGATCATCAGCTGGCCGGTCTCGGTCTGCCACC
>JAICZD010000299.1 GCA_025933855.1 Modestobacter sp.
CAGGAAGCCGGAGCGCCACGCCTCCACGAGCACCGGCGAGTCGGGCCACCCGAAGCCCGCCGGGCCCCCCTGCAGCTGCTGGGGCCCGCCGGAAGCCGGTGACGTGCTGGAACGGCCCCCTTGCAGGGGCCCGCCGGAAGCCGGTGACGTGCTGGAACGGCCCCCTTGCAGGGGCCCGCCGTGAGCTTGCGAGCGGTGGGGGGCAAGGGGGTCCTTCATCAGTGGCGGGACTCGTCGGCCAGCAGCTGGGCCACGTCGGCCAGCCCCTCGCGGTAGCGGCGGCCCAGCTCACCGGCCAGGGCGTCCATCACCTGCTGCACTCCGCGGCGGCGCTCGGACAGGCTGCGCTCGCCGGCGCCCAATGCCCGGGCGGCCTGCTCCAGCGGCTCGTCGGGCAACGCCTGCACGTCGGAGAGGTCGACGCCCGGGGTCAGCCCGGCCACCCAGTGCTCGAGCTGCTGGGGCGCCGAGGGCTGCACCGTCTGGTGCCGGCCGAGACCGTGCGCGGGGCCGCGGCCCTTCTCGGACAGGATCTCCGGAAGCAGGTCCAGCAGCGACCGGCCGTCGTGCTCGGCGCGGCGCTGCAGCTCCCGCCGGACGATGTCCAGCCGGCCCTGCAGCAGGCGCCGGGTGTAGGAGAGGTCCACCTCGGACTGCTCGGCCTGCTGCCGCAGCGCCCGCACGTCGCTCATCGGCAGGTCCGCGACGCCGGCGAGGAACGCCGGGTCGAGCAGGGCGTCGACGGCGGCGCCGCCGGCGGGGGTGGGGGTGGTCATCGGGCAGCCTCCATCGGCGCAGCGGTGGTCTCCGCGGGGATGCCCAGCAGCTGCCGGGCCTGGAACGGGGTCAGCGGCGGGCGCTGGGCGATCCGGGCGAGGCCGGCGGCGCGGGCGACGAGCTGGGCGTTGTCCCGCACGGGTTCACCGGGGGCGTACGTGAGCGTGTCCTCCATGCCGACCCGCAGGTGGCCGCCGGCCGAGAGTGCGGCGAGCATGACCGGCAGGGAGGTGCGGCCCACCCCGGTGGCGGCGAAGGTGGCACCCGGCGGCAGCGCGGGCAGGCACGCGGCCAGCGCCGCCGTCGTCCCCGGCATCCCGCCGGGCACGCCCATCACCAGGTCCACGTGCACGTGCCCGCCGGCCGGTGGGCCGTACCGGTCCAGCAGCCGGGCGAGGGTGGCCAGGTGGCCGAGGTCGAAGGCCTCGTACTCGGGCACGATGCCGCGCTGCTGCATCTGCGTGTGCAGCTCGACGATCAGGTCCCAGGGGTTGGCGAAGACGTCGCGGCCGAAGTTCACCGTGCCCAGCGACAGCGAGGCGGCGTCCGGTTCGGCGTCCAGCACCGCGAGCCGGGCGTCGGCCGGGTCGGTCACCGCGCCACCGGTCGACAGCTGCACCACCAGATCGCTGCTCTCCCGGACGGCGGCGACCACCTCGCGGACCCGGGGCAGGTCGAGCGTCGGCCGGGTCTCGGCGTCCCGGACGTGCAGGTGCAGGACGGCAGCGCCGACCGCCTGGCCGTCCCGGGCGGTGGCGGCGACCTCCTCGACGGTGACCGGCAGCGCCGGGACGTCGGCCTTGGCGGACTCGGCGCCGGTCGGGGCCAGCGTGATCAGCGTGCCCGCGCTCTGCTGCCCCCCGGCCACCGGCCGCTGCTCGTTCACCGGCCGATCGTCGCAGACCGGACGGCCCGAACCCGCTCCCGGGCAGCCGCCTGCGCGTCGTCGACCTGCGCGACGGCGTCGTCGGGGTCCACGACGGCGACCGTCTCGCCGATCCGCAGCTCCGCGCCGGCCCTACCCGGGTTGCCCAGCAGCGACTGCTTGACCAGCGCCAGGGCGATCACGCCCAGCTCGTGGTGCCGCACCACGGTGCCGACCCGGCCGACCTCCCGGGAACCGGAGGTCAGCGGCGCGCCGGGTCCGGGGAGCACCTCGCTCATGCCGTCCAGGTGCAGCAGCACCAGCCGGCGCGGCGGCCGGCCGAGGTTGTGCACCCGGGCGACCGTCTCCTGGCCGCGGTAGCAGCCCTTGTCCAGGTGCACCGCGGTCTGCAGCCAGGACACCTCGTTGGGGATGGTGCGGTGGTCGGTGTCGACGCCGGCCCGCGGGCGGCGCGCCTCGACCCGGAGGGCCTCGTAGGCGTCCAGCCCGGCGAGGCGGGCACCGGCGGCGACCAGGACGTCGGCCCGGGCGGCGAGCTCGGACCGCGGCACCAGCAGGTCGACCACCGCCGCGCTGCCGTCGCCCAG
>JAICZD010000101.1 GCA_025933855.1 Modestobacter sp.
AAGGCGGCCCGTTGTCGTTCGCGTGCGGGGCAGTGCGCGCGGAGGCCCCCGACTCAGCGACGTCGGCGGGTCGCCTGGCCGGCAATGCTCAGCAGCTCGACTGGGAAGCCCGTCACCCGCCGCTGGGCGCGCTGCACCGCGTTGGTCCAGCGCACGGCCCGGCGGGACCGCACCCGCGCCAGCGAGGCCTCCGCCTGCTGCAGCCGTTTGGCCAGGTCGGCCGCGCTCATCTCGGGCATGATCACCGGCTCGCCCGCGGCATCCTGCAGCGAGCCGGGCAGCTCGTGCTGCCGCCGGGCCAGCGCGCCGCCGGTCAGCAGCCGGCGCGGGCCCGTGGAATCAGCGGGCACCAGGTCGCCCGGTGCGCCCGGCGCGACGGGGTCGTAGCCGAAGAAGCCGGCGAGCGCGCCCGCCCGGGCCGAGAGCACCTCCAGGTCGGCGGGCTGCATCGCTTCGACCCACCGGTCGGCGAGCTCGGTCAGGATCGGGTCACGGGTGCGGGTGCTGCCGGCGGAGATCCGCGGCGTGCCGCGCGCCGCCTGGACGTCGTTGTGCCGGAGCACGTCGTCCGACCACTTCTCGCCCAGCCAGTCGAAGAGCTCGTGCAGGGTCTCCTCGGGGTGCTGGACCAGGTCCTCGTACCGCAGCAGCGCGAACCGCTCGTCGCCCAGCTCGAGCCCGCGCCGCAGGATCTCCCGGTTGGTGCTGTCCCAGTACGACGCGGCGTCGGCCGGCTGGTAGTGGAACTTGCGCACCAGCGAGTTCACGACCGCGCCGGGGTGCCGCACGATGCCAACGAACACGGCGTCGGGGAAGACCGTGGCCATCTGCGCGATGTGCCGGGAGTGGAACGGTGTCTTCTCGCCCCACCGCTGCTTGCCCTGGGAGCGGGCGTGCCGCTCGAACATCCCGGCGTAGAACTCGCGGAGCCGGGCGTCCAGCTCCTGCTCCGTCCAGCCGAGCCGTTCGAACCAGCCCTCGCCGCGATGCCAGTTGGGGATCTGCTTGGTCGCCGCGAGGGCGCCCATGAAGCCGGTCTCCTCCGGGATCGAGATGCGCGGATGCGCGTCGAGGATCAGCCGGAACAGCGTGCTCCCCGAGCGCATCGTCCCGACCATGAAGATCGGGGAGTCCATCCCCTCGGCGCCCAATACCCCAGTGCCCATTGCCTCAGTACCCACGTCTCAGTGCCCGCCCTGCCCGGTGACCGCGAACCGCCGCACCACCGGTGGCAGCGTCGCCGCACCGGCCGCGCGCTCACCCGCCGCGACAGTGACCGAGATCGCGGCGTAGGCCAGCACGGCCCAGAAGAACTTGAACTCCAGGTTGGACAGGAAGAACGACGACACCATCGTGCCCAGCAGGGCAGCCACGGGCGGGCCGCGCATCGCCTCGGGCAGCCGCAACGCCCCGGTCAGCGCGGTGCCGAGCCCCGCGAGGGTCAGCAGCAGGCCGAGCACGCCGAGCTCGATGACCACCAGCAGATAGATGTTGTGCGGCTCGAACGTGCTGCCCCGCTCCTGCACGCGCGCGTCGGGCACCGACTCGAGCTCCTGCTGGTAGACCGTCGGGAAGCCGCCGCCGCCCGCGCCGGCGAGGCAGTACCGGGGGCAGGCGTAGAGGCCGACCGCCCAGATGTCGGTCCGCCCGGAGGAGCCCGACCCCTCCTTCAGCTGGCGCTGGCCGACCCCTCCGGGGTTCACCAGCAGCACGACGGCGAGCAGCACGGCGGCGGCCGCCACCAGGCCGACCTTGGTGGCGCGCCGCGCCGCGCCGAGCAGGACGATCGTGGCCAGCACCACGACAGTGGCCAGGGTGCCGCCCCGCGAGCCGGTCATCAGCACGCCGAACAGCATCAGCAGGGTGGCCGCGCCGTGGATCAGCCGGGACCGGGCGGGGCCGGCCAGCGCGCGGGCGGAGGCGATCGCGATCGGCAGCAGCAGCGCCGCGGCCTGGTTGTTGGCCCCGAGCAGGTCGTTGCCGAACCGGGCGGCCCGCCCGTCGGGGGCGGGCAGGCCACCGAGCACGGTCAGCTGCGCCAGCCCGTACAGCACCACCAGGACGCCGCCGACGATCAGCGCGGTGCCGAAGCGGCGGAGCGTGACCTGGTCGAACCTGGTCACGGCCAGGGCGACGAACAGCAGCACCTGGCTGGCGAGGACGAGGAGGTCGGCGACGGTGGCCCGGGGCGCGATGCTCCAGAACAGCGACAGCGCGGAGAGGGAGAGGAAGGCCAGCCAGATCGGCACCGCGACGAGCAGCTGGGGGCTGCCCCGGCGAGAGGTGATCAGCTGCGCGACGAGCGCGACCCCGAGCAGCAGGCCCAGCAGGGAGGACAGGGAGCTGAACGGCCCCGATCCGATGGCCAGCAGCGAGCTGAACGGGATCATCACGGCGTACGGGGGGAGCGCGTACCGCAGCGGGTCACGGAGACAGGCGATGACGTACGCGACCACGACCGGCATCAGGGCGACCACCAGCACCAGCGTGGGCGTCACGCAACCCCTCCCTCTCCTCGGAAGTGGCGATCCTCGCACACCGGTCGCGCGGCCGGACCGGTAGTTTGCGCCGGATGAGCCGAACCAAGGTGCTGTCCATCGTCGGTCCGGGCCGCAGCGGCACGACCATCCTCGCCAGTGTCCTCGGCGAGGCCGACGGCGTCGTGAGCGTGGGCGAGCTCCGTTGGCTCTGGCGCCGCGGGCTGATCGAGCGCCGGTCCTGCGGCTGCGGCCTGCCCCCCGACGAGTGCCCGGTGTGGTCGAAGGTCGTCGCGCGGACCGGCGCGGTCGGCAGCGACACGGCCGCCGAGATCGCTGCCGCGCAGGACGAGCTGTCGTCGCTGCGGAACCGGCTCCGGGCGATCCGCAGCGCGACCGGAGCCGGCGCCGACTGGCCGGCCCTGCAGCGGGTGCGCGAGGTCACCGCACGGCTGATCCCGGCGATCAGCCAGGTGACCGGCGCCCGGGTGATCGTCGACAGCTCCAAGCGGGCTCAGGACGCCGCCGTGCTGGCCGGCCTGGACGAGGTGGACCACTACGTGCTGCACATGGTTCGGGACCCGGGTGCGGTGGCCTTCTCCTGGCAGCGCTCGGACAAGAAGGTCCGGGTCGCGGAAGGAACGCGGGCGATGGCCACCCGCCGGCTGCTGCCGAGCGTGGCCCGCTGGACGGAGAACTGCCTCAGCGCCGAGATCCTGCGCCGCTACGTACCCCGGGAGCGGTGGCTGTTCCTGCGGTACGAGGACTTCGCCGCGCAGCCCCGGGAGTCGGTGGCCCGGATCCTGGCCTTCCTCGGCGAGACCGCGGCGCCGCCCTTCGAGGAAGGGGACACGGTGGTGCTGGGCCCGAACCACACGGTGGCCGGGAACCCGAACCGGTTCCGGACCGGGCCGGTCACCATCGCCCTGGACGACGAGTGGACCCGGCGGATGCCCCGGCAGCGCCGCCTCGCCGTCCGGGCGCTCACCTGGCCGCTCCAGCTCCGCTACCGCTCCCGGCGCAACTTCGGCGTCCCCACCCCGGGCGCCTGACCCGCCGGCCTCCCCGTCGCCGGGAACGGTCAGCCTCGGGAGGTCACCCTGCGGGCGAGCCGCTTCACCCGCCGGGCGCCGCCGTTGAGCCGCTCCGACGTGCGCAGCGGCAGGTAGGGCCGGGCAACCTTCATCCGCACGGTGAGCAGGCCGTTCCCCCGGTAGATGCCCACCCGCGGGATGGCGTGGTCACCGGGCTCCTCGGCGCGCTCGGGCAGCGCGAACGAGTGCGTGTAGCCGGCCTGCGCCGCTGCCTCGCGGACGTGCCGGTCGTGCAGGCCGCGCGGATAGGCCAGCAGCGTGACGGAACGGCCGAGCAGCTCCGAGAGCATCTCGCGGCTGTCGCGGAGGTCCTGCACGCACTCGGCGGTCGAGAGCTGGGTGAGGTCGCGGTGCGCCCAGCTGTGCGACTGGAAGTCCACGCCGGCGTCCTGCATCTCCAGCACCTGGTCACGGGTCAGCGTGGTCAGCGGCTCGGTGCCGGGGGTGTCGACCCAGTCGACGGCCTGTCCGGCCGGGGTGAGCGTCTGCGCGACCAGGAAGACGGTGGCCGGCAGCCGCTCGCGGGTCAGCACCGGCAGCGCGTAGGTGTGCAGCTCGGTGAAGCCGTCGTCGAAGGTCAGCACCGCCTCACCCCGCGGCAGCCGCCCGGTGGCGTCCAGCCGGAGCAGCGCCTCGGCCAGCGGCAGGATCCGCCGCGACCGGCGCAGCCAGGAGGCCTGCCGTTCGAACGCCGCCGGCTCCACCGCCAGCGGCGACTCCCACCGCGGGTCCACCGAGTGGTAGCACAGGATCGTCACCGGGCCCGCTCCAGCTCGGCGTACAGCGCGGACACCTCGCCGGCGGTGACCGCGCTGGAGAACATCGCGTTCACCCGCTGGTGCCCGGCCGCTCCCATCCGGCGGCGCAGGTCCGCGTCGGTCAGCAGCGGTTCCAGCGCCGCGGCCAGCGCCTCGGGGTCCTTGGTCGGGACGACGTGCCCGGTGACCCCCTCGGCCACCGCCCGCGAGACGTCGCCCACGTCGGTGGCGACCACCGGCAGGCCGGCGGCCATCGCCTCCAGCACCGACAGCGGCATCGCCTCCCACCAGGAGGGCAGGCAGAAGACGTCGGCCTCCGCGAAGGCGGCCGGCATCTCCTCGGGTGGCCGGGTGCCCAGCAGCTTCGCCGTGCCGTCGAGGGCGGCGCGCACCTCGGCCTCGGCGTCCGGGCCCTCGTCCGGGGTGCCGCCCAGCAGCCACAGCTCGTGGGCGACGCCGCGGTCCCGCAGCAACCGGGAGGCGTTCAGCAGGTCGACCACACCCTTGCGGGGCGTGAGCAGCCCGACGTACAGCACGCGGGGCAGCCGCTCCTGCGGCTCGGGTGGGGCCTGGTGCGGGGCGTAGTCCTCCACCCGCACGCCGTTGTCGATCAGCCCGACCCGCTGCTCGGGCAGCACCACGCGCAGCGCCTCCCGGCCGGCGGTCCACACGGCGACGACGCGGTGCGCCGGCAGCATGGCCAGCCGCATGACCGCCCGCCGCAGCGGCGTGGTGAGCCAGAACTGGATGTTCCCGCCATGGGCGTGGACGACGACGGCACATCCGCGCGCCCGGCCGGCCAGCGCCAGCAGCGCCGCGCGGACCACGGTCACCGCGGGGGCGAGCGCGGAGTGGATGTGGACCACGTCCCGGCCCTTGGCCGCCCGCCAGACCGCGACGGTGTCCCGAAGGGTCCGGCCCACGTTGGCCGCTGTGGCCTTGCCACCCTGCGGTGTGCTGGAGTGGGCCACGTTGAGGAACTCGAGGTCGTGCTCGTCCGCCAGCCGGCTGTGCAGCAGCGTGTCGAGGAAGGTGGGGATGCCGCCCCGATCGGGGGCACCCTTACCGACGAGGAGCACCTTGCTCATTGTGTGGCCACTCCGCAGGTCCGTGGGGTCCCGGTCGGACTGCCGCCGGGGGCTGCGGACCTTACCGCCTGCCGCAACCGCCGGGCAGCGGCTATCGTGATCCACTCACCATTGCCGGGTCGAGGAAACGGGGACGATTTCACGTGAGTGCCGGTCTGCCGTCACAGGGCACGAAGCTCGTGTGGAGCCTGCGACGCCATGCCTGGCTCGTCGTCGCCTGCGTCCTCCTGGTCGCGGGGGCGTCCCTGCTCATCGCGCCCGCCACCCCCGTCTACCAGGGGCAGGCGCTGGTGGTGGCGCAACAGCTGACGATGAAGTCGGAGGCCCTGCCGGCGCTGGCCGAGTCCGTGTTCGAGGACGGCACCGTGGCGACCGCCGTCGCCGCCGACCCGGCCGTGGGCGGCGACCGCAGCGGGCTGATCCCCAACCGGGTGTCGGTGGTGGCGGCCAAGGATTCCATCGTGATCGCCGTCCAGGGCCGTGATCCCGATCCGGCCACCGCGGCCCGGCTGGCGAACACCGCGGCCACCGCCTACGTGGACGCGCTCAACCGCGGCGGCGCGGGTGTCGGGCAGTTCAGCCTGCAGACCCCGGCTCCGGTGCCGACAGCCCCGATGGAAAAGCTGTCCGTTCCGATGCGGGCGGCCATCGGCGCGCTGGCCGGGCTGATCCTCGGCCTGGGGCTGGTCGCGCTGCTGGCGGCGCTCACCAGTCCCGTCGTCACCGCGCGCGACGTCGAGCAGACCGTCGACGTGCCGGTCCTGGGCACCGTGCAGCTGCCGCCGATGAAGCGCGGGGAGTACCCCGGCCCGCTCGGCGTGCCCGGTATCGCCACGGTGACCCGGTGGCTGGCCACGGTGCCGTCCGGCCGGCTGCTGCTGATCAGCCCGCCGTCGGCGATCGCGGTCCGGCAGCGGGTTTTCGTGATGGTCGCCGTGGCGCTGTGGACGCTGCGCACCGTGTGGTTCGAGGCCTGCCAGGAACTCGTCCAAGCCGTCGACCGGCACTGCCTGGACCATCGCAACGCCGGCCGCGCCGTCCACGCGCGGCAGGCGGGCTCCGACGAGCTCGTGCTGGCCGACGGCGGCTCCCCGCTGGAGATCGCCGACCCGGCCACCACGAACGTGTCGGTCGTCGCGGTGGTCCCCCAGGGCCTCTCCCGCCGGCGGCTGCGGACCCTGGCCTCCGACTACGAGGACGGCGGCCTGGTCGGCGTCATCCTGGTCGACGTCCGGCACGGCTGGCGGCTTGGCCTACGCCGCGGCCGGGGAGCGGCCGCCTCCGCTTCGCTCCCGGCCGCCCAGCGGGGCACCGCCCGGAGCGTGCCGGAGCCGGAGCGGGCATGACGACCGCCCGATCCGGGCGCCGGGTGCGGCTCGTCCTGGCACTGCTCACCTCGGCCGGGCTGGCGCTCGGGCCGGTTCCGGTGGCCGCGGCAGCCGCGCAACCGGCCGGCACGTACGCCGACTCGCCGTACAGCGCCGACCTGCACGCCACGCCGACGCGCACGGAGAACCAGAGCAAGCTCTGGTTCTCCGCCGACGCCTGGTGGGCGGTGATGCTCGAGCCCACGGGGTTGACCGCCCGGATCTTCGAGCTGATGCCCGACCACACCTGGCGGCCGACATCCGCCGTGGTCAACGGCGACGTGCTCGACATCGGTGACACGCTGCACGAGGGCGACAGCGTCCACGTGCTCACCCGGCAGAAGGACGAGTCCCTCTACGACGTCCTGCTGACCTTCGACCCGGCCGCCCGGGACTACCGGGTGGTCGCCTCGCACCTGGTCACCACCCGGGGGTCGGCGACGCCGGCCGCGATGGCACGGGACAGCACCGGCCGGCTGTGGGTGGGCTTCGCGAGCAGCACCACCGTCGTGGTGACCAGCAGTACCGACAACGGTGCGACCTGGAGTGGATTCCACGAGCTGGCCCCGACCGGGACGGGAACCACTCCCGAGGCCGCGGCCCTGGTGGCCTACGACGACCGGATCGGCATCCTGTGGTCCGACCAGAAGGCCGGGTCGTTCGAGTTCGCCTCGCACCACGACGGGGACGATCCCCACACGTGGGTCCGGGAGCAGGCCCTGGTCGGGCCGGCCGAGGCCGACAACCACATCAGCCTGGCGCGGATCGACGGTGACCCGTCCGACACGCTCGTCGCCGCCGTCAAGACCTCGGAGAACGAGGTGGGGCAGCCGCTGGACTCCCCACTGATCGAGGTGCTGGTCCGCAAACCCGGCGGCCAGTGGTCGGCGACGCCGGTCGGCACGATCGGCGACCAGCTCAACAACCCGGTGCTCCAGGTCGACCCGGTGACCCGCACCCTGCACGTGTTCGCGGCCGGGCACGGCGACATCGTCACCAAGCGAGCATCCCTCGACGACATCCGGTTCGCTCCCGGGCTCGGCGACCTCGTGCTGAGCGGCGGCCGAGGCGTACTTGCCGACCCTGCCGTCAGCAAGGACCCGGTGGACGTCCGTTCCGGCATACTGGTGTTGGCCAGTGACACCGACAACCACGTGTACCGGCACGCGGAGGTGCCGATCGTCCCGGCGGCGCCGGTCGCCGATCCGGACGACCACACCCCGCCCACGGCACCGGGCGGCGTCCAGGGCCACGTGGCTTCCGGCGGGACGGTCGTGCTGTCCTGGACCCCGGCCACCGACGGCGACCGGTGGGTGCCCGGCCGGCAGGGCGTGCCGGTGCGCGACTACGTCGTGCAGCGCGACGGCGTGGACGTCGCCACGGTCGACTCGACGTCCTTCGTCGACCAACTGCACGACGTGCCGGCCGGCACGTCACTGCAGTACGACGTGGTGGCCGTCGACTTCGCCGGCAATCGCTCGGACCCCGTGCGGGTGACCGTCGACCTGCCCGCGGCCGAGCCGAACACGCTGCCCCTCGCAATCGGGATCGGTCTGCTGCTCGTCACCCTGCTGGGGGGCGGCGTCGCCCTGTGGCGATACCGGGTGGCGAGAGCCCTGACGGCCGCGCAGCGGGACGACGCGGTGTCGGCCCGGGTCCACACCCCTCCGGAGCCCTCCCGGCGCTGACCCCGGAATCGGCGTCTTCGCTGGTCGGAGCCGACCGCGGATTTCGTACGCCGTGCCGAACCATCTGGCGCCGGCCCACTGCGCTCGCCTAGGTTCCGGCGGCGGACCGCGTCGGGCGGTCCTCTCCCGCAGCGCCACCGGTGCAGGGGGCATGACGTCGGGAGAAACCGTGACCAGTTCCGCCATCACATCTCACCGCACCTCTCGCTTGAGATTCGCGGTGGTCGTAGCCACCGCACTGGCGACACTGCTGGGACTCCTCGCCGTGCCCGTCGCGGCCTCGGCCGCGGCCGGCGTGCCGGTCACCTACCTGGACCAGCCGTACTCCTCCTCGGTGAACAGGCCGAGTGAGAACAAGCCGCAGAGCAAGCTGTGGTTCCACGACGGCTCCTGGTGGGCCCTGATGGTCAGCTCCGGCGGCAGCCTCGTCCACGTCCACGAGCTGATGCCCGACCACACCTGGCGGGACACCGGGGTGCAGGTGGACAGCCGGGTGAACAGCACCGGCGACGCCCTGTGGAGCGCGGCGGACGGCAGGCTGTACGTGGCCAGCCGGGCCACCGGGTCCAACCTGCAGGTCAACGCCTTCGGCTACGACCCGGTGGCGCGGTCGTGGCCGCAGGTCCCGGGCTTCCCGGTGACGGTGCAGAGCGGCGGCGGCTCGGAGTCGGCCACCATCGACCAGGACTCCACGGGCAAGCTCTGGGTGACCTATACCCGGGCGTCGAAGGTCTGGGTGGCGCACTCCGCGGCCGGTGACCCGCGAACCTGGACGGCCGGCTTCGTCCCCGACGTGCCCGACGCCGACATCAAGTCCGACGACCTGTCGGCGCTGATCGCCTTCGGTAGCAGCGTCGGCGTCATGTGGTCCGACCAGGTGTCCGGGGCCTTCCGCTTCGCGATCCACCGGGACGGCGATGCGGACGACGTGTGGCGCGTCGAGGACGCGCTCACCGGGCCCTTCCAGGTCGACGACCACCTCAACCTCAAGCAACTCGTCGGCGACGCCCAGGGCCGGATCTTCGCCGCGATCAAGACGTCCGCGAACGACCCCGCCGGCGCGGCGCCGGGTGACACGTTGGTCGGAGTGCTCACCCGGACGCCGAGGGCCGACGGAACCGGCAGCTGGCAGCTCGCCCCGGCCGGCACCGTGGCCGACGACCACACCCGGCCGATCATCATGATCGACGCGACCAACCAGGAGCTCTACTTCTTCGCCACCTCGCCCGGCCAGGGCGGTGACATCGTCTACAAGAAGACCCCCCTGTCCGACGTGAGCTTCGCTCCGGGACGCGGGGCGCCCTTCGTGGACGCTGCCCCGCTGGTGAACAACGCGACCGGCGCCAAGGACCCGGTCACCGCCGAGACCGGACTGGTCATCCTGGCTGTGGCGGAGGGACAGAAGCGGTACGTGCACGCCGAGATGGACCTCGCCGGTGGATCTCCGGTCGACCGCACCGCGCCGACGGTCACTACCAGCCCCGCGGCCGGCGCGGCCGCGGTGCCGGTTCCCACCGACGTGACGGCCACCTTCAGCGAGCCGGTGCAGGGCGTGTCCGGCTCGACGTTCCAGCTGGCCGACGCGGCCGGGACGGCGATCGCTGCAACCGTGACCCAGGGGGCCGGGAATCAGTGGGTCCTGCACCCCACCACCGCGCTGGCCGCCGGCGCCTCTTACACCGGAACGCTGACCGGCGGCCCGACCGCCATCCGCGACCTGGCGGACAACGCCCTGCAGACCCAGAGCTGGTCCTTCAGCACCGCCAACTCGGGCGGTACGGGGGCGCCGACGGTGACCGCCCGCGTCCCGGCCGAGAACGCGACCAGCGTCGCGCCGGGGACCAACGTGACCGGCACGTTCAGCGAGAAGGTGCAGGGCGTCGACCCGAACACCTTCACCCTCACCGATCCGACCGGCCGGGCGGTCGGCGTCACCGTCACGGGCAACAGCACCGCCACCAAGTGGGTCCTCAACCCCGCGGCCAACCTCGCGAAGGACACGACCTACACGGCCACCCTCACCGGCGGAGCGACCGCCATCCGGGACCTCTCCGGCACCCCCCTGGCGACGGTCAGCTGGACCTTCACCACGGGCCCGGCGCCCCGGGTGTCCTCGCACGTCCCGGCCAGCGGCGCCACCGGTGTGAGCCGGACCGGCAACGTCACGGCCACGTTCAGCGAGCCGGTGCAGAACGTCGGGACCGGGACGTTCACCCTTCGGGACAGCACCGGAGCACTGGTGCCGGGCGGGGTGTCCCGGAACGGCACCACGAACACGTGGATCCTCGACCCCACCGCCACCCTGGCGGCGCGCGTCAAGTACACCGTCACGGTCACC
>JAICZD010000080.1 GCA_025933855.1 Modestobacter sp.
CTCGGCGTCCGCCGCCCGGACGGCGGGGACCTGCTCGAGCCGATCGTCAGCGCCAACGTCCCGACCGTCGACGTCGCCGCCGGCCATCTCGTCGTGGACCCCCCCGAGGGCCTGCTGGAGCTCTGAGCGGCCCGTGCGCATCGACGTCCTGACGATCTTCCCCGAGTACCTGGCGCCGCTGGGCCAGTCGCTGCTGGGCAAGGCCGCGGCCCGCGGCCTGGTCACGATCGGCGTGCACGACCTGCGGCGGTGGACCGACGACGTCCACCGCACCGTGGACGACGCGCCCTACGGCGGCGGGCCCGGCATGGTGATGCGCCCGGAGCCGTGGGCCCGGGCGCTGGAGGCCGTCCGCCGGCCCGGCACCCGGCTGGTCGTGCCGACTCCGGCCGGCCGGCCGTTCACCCAGGCCACCGCCGCGGCCTGGGCCACCGAGCCCGGTCTGGTCTTCGCCTGCGGCCGGTACGAAGGCATCGACCAGCGGGTCGCCGACTGGGCGGCCGGCAGCGGCCCGGTGTCGGAGGTCTCGATCGGCGACTACGTGCTGGCCGGTGGCGAGTCCGCGGTGCTCGTGATGGTCGAGGCCGTCAGCCGGCTGATCCCGGGGGTGGTAGGGAACGCGGCGTCGGTGGAGGACGACTCGCACACCGGCGGGCTGCTGGAGGGGCCGTCCTACACCCGGCCGGCCAGCTGGCGGGGGCACGACGTGCCCGCCGTCCTGCTGTCCGGCGACCATGCGGCGATCGCCCGGTGGCGACGAGCGCAGTCCCTGCGCCGCACCGCCGACCGCCGTCCCGATCTGTTCGCCGCACTGCCCCCCGGCGCCATCGCCGCGGCCGACCGGGCGGCGCTGGACGCCGACCCGACCCCCAGCGCGGCCCGGCCGGATGATGTGGCAGAGTAGAGAGCTGCTGCGGGCGCCGGCTGACGCCGGCGGAGCCTCCACGCCCCCCGATCCCGCGATCGGGCGGGTGCAGAGCGCAGCCCCCGGTACGGACGCACCGGGTCACCCCGCTGCCCGTACCGCGAACGAGCCACTGAGACTGAGGACTGCTGCGATGAACACCCTGGACGCCCTCGACGCCGAGTCGCTGCGCGACGACATCCCCGCGTTCCGCCCCGGGGACACCGTGAAGGTGCACGTGCGGGTCATCGAGGGCAACCGCTCGCGCATCCAGGTCTTCCAGGGTGTGGTCATCCGCCGTCAGGGCGGGGGCATCCGGGAGACCTTCACCGTGCGCAAGGTCAGCTTCGGCGTGGGCGTCGAGCGCACCTTCCCGCTGCACACCCCCGTGGTGGAGAAGATCGAGGTCGTCACCCGCGGCGACGTGCGCCGGGCGAAGCTGTACTACCTCCGCGAGCTGCGCGGCAAGGCCGCCAAGATCAAGGAGAAGCGCGAGGTCGTCGCGCGCTGACGCGACCCGCATTCCCCGCTGACCGGGCCGGCTGGATCTTCCCAGCCGGCCCGGTCGGGTCTCAGGGCCCGGACAGGAACGGACCGTAGGCTGGTCGCCGATGAGCACGAACCGGCCCGCGGGGCCTGCCGACGCCGCCGCCGGACGGCTCCCTGAGGACCCGGCCGGCGGCTGCGACGCCGACCGCACCGTCCCACCCCCGGCACAGCCACCGGCCCGGTCCCGGCGGTGGCGGCGCCGCCATGACGCGCCGCAGAAGAAGGGCTCGCTGCTGCGGGAGCTGCCGGTGCTGCTGGTCATCGCCTTCGTGCTGGCCCTGCTGGTCAAGACCTTCCTGGTGCAGGCCTTCTTCATCCCCTCGGGGTCGATGGAGCAGACCCTGCACGGCTGCCCTGGGTGCACCGGCGACCGGGTGCTGGTCAACAAGGTGCCCTACTGGTTCGGGGAGCCGAAGCCCGGCGACATCGTGGTGTTCAAGGGCCCGGACACCTGGCCCGCGGAGATCAGCGTCAGCCGGCCCAGCAACTGGCTGGCCGGTGCGCTGCTGTCCGTGGGGCGGGCCGTGGGCGTGGCCCCGCCCAGCGAGGACGACTACGTCAAGCGGGTCATCGCCACCGGCGGGCAGACCGTCCAGTGCTGTGACGACCAGGGCCGGGTGATGGTCGACGGGCGGCCGCTGGACGAGCCCTACATCTTCGAGCCCACGCCGATCGAGAGCCGTTCCTTCGGCCCGGTGACCGTTCCGCAGGGTCGACTGTGGGTGATGGGCGACCACCGTTCCATCTCCGGTGACTCGACGAAGCACATCGACGACAAGTACTCCGGCACCATCGCGGTCGACGACGTCATCGGCAAGGCGGCGCTCATCGTGTGGCCGCTGAACCGCATCACGATTCTGCACAGCCCGGACATCCAGCACCAGGACCAGGCGGCGGCTGCGCCGGCGGTCGTCGGGTCGGCCGCTGTCGCGGCGCCCTACGCGCTGGGCCTGCTCGGCGCCGTGCCCCTCACCGCCTGGCGCCGGCGCAGGTCAGGACGACGCCGGCGGCCCCGGATGAGCGGGCCGTCGCGGCGGCCGCCGGGCACCGGGTGGCGACGCGCCCGACCCGCCCCGGCCACCCGCCCGGGCCGCAACCCCGCCGCCGGCTGACGCCGCCATTCTCCCGCGCTGGCATCGGATTGGACGGCTCGCGCCGCCGGCCGAATGGCCGTCCTCCATTCCGCCCATTGTGGGTCGGCGCAGAAAATGATTGAGAAAGTGTTCAAGTAGTCCGTTTCCGGATCCGATGGAGCAATTGAAGGTTCCCGGATCTGAAACGGAGAGTTCAGCTGTGTCTGCACCCCTGGCCACCCCCCGCGGCGTCACCCGCGTGCTCATCCTCGCCGACGCCCCGGTGCTGCGCCGTGGTCTGCTCAGCATGATCAACGAGACCGCGGGCCTGCAGGCCGTCGGCACCCCGGGCGAGGCGCGTCGCGCGCTGACCCTGGCGGAGTCCGCCCGCCCCGACGCGGTCGTGGTCGAGCTGGGCGCGGGCCGCGCCGAGACGCTCAACGCCTGCCGCGACCTGCGCCGCCGCTTTCCCCAGGTCGCCATCGTGGCCCTGGCGACCAGCGAGGACCCCGCCGTGGTCAACGAGGCGCTGGCCGCCGGTGTCCGCGGCTACCTGCTGATGAACACCTCGCCCACCCTGCTGGGCTGGGCGGTGCTGGCCGCCCGCGCCGGGCGGACGGTCGTCGACCCGCAGATCCGCCGGGTCGAGGGCTCCGCCGAGCCGGTCGCCAAGGAGCTCACCCCGGCCGTGCCGCTGACCCGGCGCGAGTCCGACGTCCTCGACGAGCTGCTCCAGGGCCAGTCGAACCGCCAGATCGGCCGCAACCTGTTCATCAGCGAGGACACCGTCAAGTCCCACGTCAAGGCCATCCTGCGCAAGCTCGGCGCCCGCGACCGGGCGCACGCGGTCTCCCTGGTGCTGTCGGCCCGCAACCCGGCCTGCACCTGCGGGGCGCACAGCACGCTCACCTCCGCCGGCGCCTGAGCCGTCGGTTCCCGGCCCGTCGGGCCGGGCGGCTCCTCCTGGGCGCCCCGCCCGGCCACGCGACCGCGAGCCGGTCCCCGTTCCCCCGGGGACCGGCTCGCGGTTTCCTGTGCGCAGCCTTCTCCGCCCATTCTCGGCACCGGTCCACGACCCGCCGGGCATCGGTGGCCGTCCCCGCCGACGTAGGGTCGGACGGCGATGGCTGCTCCTCCCGCTCCCGATCCCGTCCCCGCGCCGCCCGAGGATCTCTGGGCGATGGAGACCTCCCTGCGCCGGCGCGGGTTCGCCGCGATCGCCGGCGCCGACGAGGCAGGCCGGGGCGCCTGTGCCGGTCCGCTGGTGGCCGCCGCCTGTGTGCTGCCCGCCGGGCGCCGCGGCCGGGTGCCGGGCCTGGCCGACTCCAAGCTCCTCACCGCGAGCGCCCGGGAGGAGGTCTACGGCGAGGTGGTCGCGCGGGCCCTGTCGTGGTCGGTGGTGTCCATCCCGGTGCCGGAGCTGGACTGCCGGGGCATGCACGTGACCAACATCGAGGCGCTGCGGCGCGCGGTGTCGGTGCTCGACCCCGAACCGCAGTACGTGCTCACCGACGGGTTCCCGGTCAGCGGCCTGGCCCAGCCGGCGCTCGCGGTCTGGAAGGGCGACCGGGTGGCCGCCTGCGTCGCGGCGGCCTCGGTGCTGGCCAAGGTGACCCGGGACCGGATGATGCTGGACCTGGACGCCCGCTTTCCGCAGTACGGCTTCGCGGTGCACAAGGGCTACATCACCGAGGCGCACAGCGAGGCGCTGGACCGTCACGGCCCCTGCCCCGAGCACCGGATGCGCTTCATCAACGTGGCGCGCGCCCGCGACGCACACGCCGAGCGGACACCGCCGCTGTCGGCTGCGGCGTCGATGCACGATGATGGGGGGGTGAGCACCCAGCAGGCCGACTCTCCGGTGCTCGTGGAGCAGCGGCGATGAGTACGGCGAGGACGACGCCCGAGCGAGCATCGCAGGGAGCGCCAGCGACCGAGGAGCGGATCGAGGGCGGAGCCGAGCAATGAGTACCGAAGATCTCGAGAAGTACGAGACCGAGATGGAGCTGCAGCTCTATCGGGAGTACAAGGACATCGTCCGGCAGTTCTCCTACGTGGTGGAGACCGAGCGGCGGTTCTACCTCGCCAACTCCGTGGACCTGCAGGTCCGCGATGCCGGCGGGGAGGTCTTCTTCGAGCTGAAGCTGTCCGATGCGTGGGTGTGGGACATGTACCGCCCGGCCCGGTTCGTCAAGAACGTCCGGGTGGTGACGTTCAAGGACGTCAACGTCGAGGAGTTGGACAAGCCCGACCTCGAGTTGCCCGACAACCCCCGCATCACCTGAGCATGACCGCACCCCGGCAGGCTGGGCCGGGAACGGCCTGACCTGCCGGCCGCCGTCCACAGGAGAGGTCGCCGTCCACAGATGCGGCCTGCCGCTGGCGGGGGACCGGGCGCGCCGAGCACGGTCGTGGCGTGTCCAGCCTTCCGATCCCTCCAGAGAACCCACCGCCGCCGCTGCCGCAACCCGTGCCGCTCCGCACCCGGCTGGGCGCCTACGGCGAGCGGGTCGCGGTTCGGGTGCTCACCGACGCCGGCCTGACAGTCCTCGACCGGAACTGGCGCTGCCGCGCCGGTGAGCTCGACGTGGTGGCTCGCGAGGGGTCGGCCCTGGTCTTCTGCGAGGTCAAGGCCCGCACGGCGCAGGGTTTCGGCCACCCCGTGGAGGCGGTCACGCCGGCCAAGCAGCGGCGGTTGCGCCAGCTGGCCTCGGCCTGGCTCGCCGAGCACGACCACCATGCGCCCGACCTGAGGTTCGACGTGGTCGGAGTACTGGTGCCCGCGATCGGCCCGGCCCGGGTCACTCACCTGCGGAACGCGTTCTGATGGGCTCTGTCCGATCGATGGGCCCTGTCCGATGAGCCTGGCCCGGACCTGGGCGGTGGGCGTGGCCGGCGTGCAGGGCGCCATGGTCGAGGTCGAGGTCGACCTGGCCCCCGGCGTACCCACCGTGGTGCTGGTCGGGCTGCCCGACGCGGTGGTCCGCCAGTCGGTCGACCGGGTGCGGGCCGCGGTCGTCAACAGCGGTCACGAGTTCCCGCTGCGCCGGGTCACCATCGGGCTGTCCCCGGCCGCGATGCCCAAGCAGGGCAGCGGTTTCGACCTGGCGCTGGCCGTCGCGGTGCTGGCCGGTGTCGGCGTGCTGCGCCGCGCCGAGGTGGCTGACCTCGTGCTGCTGGGTGAACTGGGGCTGGACGGGTCGCTGCGCGCGGTCCGCGGAGTGCTCCCCGCGGTGCTGGCCGCTGCGCGGGCCGGTCACCGGCAGGTCGTCGTCCCGGCCGACAACGCCGACGAGGCCGCGCTGGTGGAGGGGATCGAGGTGCTCGGTGCGGGCAGCCTCGGGCAGGTCGTCGGGCACCTGGCCCGGAACGGCGCCCGGCTGGTGCCGCACGTCCGCGCACCCGGGCCGGCGGCACCGCCGGGGCCCGACCTCGCCGACGTGGTGGGCCAGGCTGCCGGCCGGCGGGCGGTGGAGGTCGCCGCCGCCGGCGGGCATCACCTGTTGCTGACCGGTCCGCCCGGTGCGGGCAAGACGATGCTCGCCGAACGACTGCCCGGGCTGCTGCCGCCGCTGGACGAGCAGTCGGCGCTGGAGGTCACCGCGATCGCCTCGGTGGCCGGCACGCTGCAGCCGGGGGACCCGCTGGTCACCCGGCCGCCGTTCGAGGCTCCGCACCACTCGGCCACGACCGCCGCCCTGGTCGGCGGTGGCTCCGGTCAGATCCGTCCCGGCGCGCTGTGCCGGGCCCACCGTGGCGTGCTGTTCCTCGACGAGGCGCCGGAGTTCCCGAGGGCGGTGCTGGACACGCTGCGGCAGCCGCTGGAGCGGGGGTCGGTGACGATCCACCGGGCCAACGGGTCGGCGACGTTCCCGTGTCGGGCGCAGCTGGTGCTGGCCGCGAATCCGTGCCCGTGTGCCAGTGCTGCCGGTGACACCGCGTGCACGTGCAGCCCGCTGGAGCGGCGGCGGTACCAGTCCCGGCTGTCCGGGCCGCTGCTGGACCGGGTCGACCTGCGGGTGGACCTGCCGGCGGTGACCCGGGCCGCGTGGCTGGACGGCCTGGCGCCACCGGAGGACACCGCGACGGTGGCCCGGCGGGTGCGCGATGCCCGGGCGGTGTCGGCGCGGCGGCTGGCCGGCGCGGGCTGTGAGCTCAACAGCCAGGTGCCCGGCCGGCTGCTCCGTGAGCGGTGGCCGGTCGCCCGCAGTGCCCTCACGCTGGCCGAGCGGGCCCTGGAACGGGGAGCGTTGTCGGTGCGGGGCTTCGACCGGGTGCTGCGGGTGGCCTGGACGCTTGCCGACCTGGCCGGCCTCGACCGGCCTGGGAGCGAGCAGGTGGCCGAGGCCCTCGGTATGCGTCTGCAGCGGGTGGCGGCGTGACCGGCCCGGAGCGCGGTGATCTGGCCGATCCTGCGGTGCGGCGGGCCCGGGCCTGGCTGTCCCGGGCGGTCGAGCCGGGCAGCGTCGACCTGTGGCGCTACGTGCAGCGGGAAGGCCCGGTGGCGGCCGCGGCCGCGCTGCGGGCCGGTACCGCGCCGCGCCGCGTGCAGGCGCTGGCGGGTGCTCGAGCCGGGCAGGACGTCAGCCTGGACGACCTGCGCCGCGCCGACCGCTGCGGTGGCCGCCTGGTGGTGCCCGAGGACGGCGAGTGGCCGGCAGCGCCGCTGCACTGCCTCGTCCTGGCCGTGGCCGCCGAACCGGAGGAGGCCGGGCGGCAGACCGAGCGCACCAGGGTGCTGGTGCCGCCGGTGGCGCTGTGGGTGCGCGGGGACCGGCGGCTGGACGAGCTGGTGGACCGGTCGGTGGCCCTGGTCGGGTCACGGGCGTCGACCGCCTACGGCGAGCACGTGGCCGGCGAGCTGGCCCATGGGCTGGGGGAGCGGGGCTGGACGACGGTGTCCGGTGGCGCGTACGGCATCGACGCCGCCTCCCACCGTGGTGCGCTGGCCGCCGGGGCGGCGACGGTGGTGGTGGCGGCCAGCGGGGTGGACCGGGCCTATCCCTCGGCGCACTCGACGCTGTTCGCCCGGGTGCTGGAGGACGGGCTGGTGGTCAGCGAGTGGCCGCCGGGATGCGCGCCGCTGAGGCACCGGTTCCTCGTGCGCAACCGGCTGATCGCCGCGCTGACCCGGGGCACGGTGGTGGTCGAGGCCGCAGCCCGGTCCGGTGCACAGGCCACCGCTCAGCGGGCGGCCGCGCTGGGCAAGGCCGTGATGGCGGTGCCGGGGCCGGTGACCTCGGCGATGTCGGTGGGCTGCCACGAGCTGCTGCGGGACGCCGAGGGCAGGGTCACCCTGGTCACCAGCGCCGCCCAGGTGCTGCAGGAGGTCGGCGCGCTGGGGGAGGACCTGGCCGATCCGGCGGCCCGACCGGAGACCGCGCGCGACGGGCTGTCCGACGTGGCCCGGCGGGTGCTGGACGCCTGCCCGGTCCGGATCGGGGTGGTGCCGGAGCGGCTGGCCGCGGTGGCCGGCTGCGACGTGCTCGACGTGCTGCGGGTGCTCCCGGCCCTGGAGCTGGCCGACCTGGTGCAGTGGACCGGCACCGGCTGGCGACTGGCCCCAACCGACGCCGCCCGCAGCTGACGTGGGACGTGCAGCTCGTGGGGACAGTGCCATCGTTCGACGCCTGGGAGGGATGCCGCGCTCGCCGGAGGGGGCCTCCATGACCCCGGATCAGGACGAGCGGCCGCATCGTGGGCTCATCGGTCGCCACGCTCCGCTCAGCCGTGGACGCGGACCGCCGCCCGCACCAGGTGTTCGAGCACCTGACGGGTCTTGGTCTGCTGTTCCGGTTCGACGGCGAACCCCTGGTCGCCGACGAACGCGGTCAGCGCCTGCTGGGTGCGCAGCGCGTCGCCGGGGTCTGCGACGACGGAGAGCTCGAGGAAGTCGAGGTCGCCGACGGTCCACCTCTCGGCCCGGATGTCGAGTCCGGCCGGCGCCCTCGCCACCTGCTTCCACCGGATCGCGGTGACCGGGCCCAGCACGGTGACCGCGTCGAGGTTGATCCGGGCGTCGCAGCAGTCGTGCAGGAAGTCGAGCTGATCGTCGAGGAAGAGCGACCGGACCCGCCCTCCGTGTTCTGCGACACCGGTCACGACATCCCCGGGCCGGTCGGCGGTGCAGGACGCGGCGAGCACCCTCCGTTCACCGGTCCAGTCAGCCTCGATCTTCAGCTGCCAGCCGTCGCCCTCGGTGGCGGCCGGCCAGCGACCGGTGAGCTGGGATCGGCGGCAGGGCCGGAGTTTCACCGTGGTGTCGTCGGGACCGCCCGGCTTGTGCCGTGCCCGGAGGACCACGCCCAGGTCGAGCAGCGGGGTGCCGATGCCGACCCCCTCGGCCACGTCCTCGCAGAAGTAGATCTCCCACGTCGGTCGCCCCGCGGGCAGCTCGAGCGCCTTTACCGCCGGGCCGGCCTGGTTCCCGGCGAGCGTCACCTTGATCTCGACGTCGTCCAGCCGCATGGTGCTGCCCCTTTCTCCGCGCTGCTCACCGACGGGCACTCAACGCGCCTCGGTGGCCTGGGTGCGATCGCCGGGACCCCGCGGGCGCGGAACGCGGCTGCCTGTCCTGACGACGCACCTGGTCGCATCCGCCGGTCCCAGCTCCCGCAGGCCGCAGTCCTGCAGCGTGTGCGGCCGCAGCAGCAGGGATTCCGGCGCGGGCGCGATCTCACGCCACGCGAAGCAGTCGCGGATGATCGGCTGGTTGTCACCGTCGGTGAGCTCGCGATCGGCGCGGATCAGCCCCCGGAGCACGTCGTGGTACGTCAGGAAGTCGGCCGAGAGGGCGCCCCAGGTGTTCGCGAGCAGCCGGCCGATGCAGTCGCGCGCCTGGAGCAGGGTCTCCTTGAACTGCACCTCGTGCCCCGTGTAGGCCGCGGAGAACTCGCTCTGGATCTTCGCCGGGTCGAGGGTGACGGTGTCGCTCGGGATGTTGTTGGAGGCGTCCCGCAGGTCCTGGCTGATCAGCCCGCGGGTGACCAGGGTCTTCTGGAAGATCTCGACCATGGTGTCGAAGACGGCCCCGGTCAGCGGGAGTGAGCGGTCGTGCGGTTCATCCCCCACGTCGGACATCCGCAGGGCGTTCAGCGCGACACGGACCTGGCGGCTGTCGGAGAGCTCACCGACGCGGTCGAGGCCGTTGACGGTGAGCAGGTTGCCCTTCGTCTCGGCGAGGAGGTAGTCGACGAAGGAGTCGAAGTGCAGCAGGGCGACGATGGCGGTCAGGTCGCCGCAGGACTCCTGGAAGCCGCCGTAGTCGACGCCCCGGTCCAGCGGGCTGCTGGGTACGCCGACCTCGGAGAAGATGATGTTGTGCCCCAGCTCGTGTGCCAGGACGTCGAAGTTCTCGCAGTACGGCCGGGTGTGGTCGATGGTGCCGTTGACCGTGCGACCGAAGCCGAACTCGAGGAAGCCGTAGCCGGACTGGGCGTTGTTCCACTCGATCAGCGGGATCAGCTCGAGCCGGGCGAAGTCGGACTCGAAGCTCCAGTCGATCCGGTGGCCGAAGTAGTCCTGCCATATGTCGAGGACGCGACGGACGGTCGCGTACATGGTTGCCGCGGAGAACTCCCGGCTGTCCGGGTCCAGATGGGTGAAGTGGCCGTCCGGCCCCGGTGCGACCGCGGCGCGCCGCGGCCCCTGCCACGGTGGGCCGGTGACCTGGTTGTAGGGCAGCTTGCCGATCGCGTCCACGACGTACATGCGCTCGTCCGCGGGACCGGGCTCGATGTCGGCGGGTGGCACGGAGACGGCGACGGTTTCCGGGGTCGGGAAGACCGGGCTGCCGTCGGCCCGGGTCAGGAAGCGAGGCTGCGGGAAGAGCAGGAAGCGGGTTCCCGTCGTCTTCAGCTGTTCGTCGAGCTGCAGCGACATGGCCGACCTCCTCGGGGTGCGCGAACCTGCCACGGGCACTGTGGCCCAGCACATGTCACGCCGTCGTGAACCCGGCATCACCCCCACCCGCAGGGCCTCGGGCGGTGGTGGCCGCGGGGGCCTGCCGCGATGTGCGGCGGGTGCTGCCGGCGCCGACGCCGCCCGCGGCTGACGCGGGACCGGCGTGAGGAACCGGTTCGGTCGGCGGCGCGGCTGTCGGCGTGGCCCGTTGACCCGCTGGGCCCGCCGACGGAGGCTGGCCGCATGGCGTCGGGGACCGCAGAGCTGCGGGTGGCGCTGCCGCCGGCGCTGGCGGAGTCGCTCGACGCCTGGGAGGAGCACCTCCGGCTGCAGCGCGACCTGTCGCCCAACACGGTGCGCGGCTACGTCGGTGACGTCGTGTCGCTGCTGGACCACCTCGTCCGGCGCAGCGGCCGCACGGTCGCCGACCTGGACCTCGCCGCGCTCCGCAGCTGGCTCGCCCAGGGGCGGGCCCGCGGCGACAGCCGGTCCACCACCGCCCGCCGGGCGGCCGCGGCCCGGTCGTTCACCGCCCACCTGCGGCGCACCGGGCAGGTCGCCGAGGACGCCGGCCTGCGGTTGTCCAGCCCCCGCGCGCACCGCACCCTGCCGGCCGTGCTCGCCGCCGACCAGGCCCGCCAGGTGCTCGACCGGGCCGGCACAGCGCCGGAGGAGGACGAGGACCCGGCCGCGACCGCCGTCCGGCTGCGCAACGCGCTGGTCGTGGAACTGCTGTACGCCAGCGGCATCCGGGTCGGCGAGCTCGTCGGTCTCGACGTCGACGACGTCGACCGAGGCAGGCGGCTGCTGCGCGTGCTGGGCAAGGGCCGCAAGGAGCGCAGTGTGCCCTTCGGCGCGCCGGCGGCCACGGCGCTGGAGTCCTGGCTGACCCGCGGGCGACCGGTGCTCGCCGTCGCCGACAGCGGCCCGGCCCTGCTGCTGGGGATTCGCGGCAGCCGGCTGGACGCCCGTGAGGCGCGCCGGGTGGTGCACGCCGCGATGGCCGCGACCCCAGGAGCCCCCGACATCGGGCCGCACGGGCTGCGGCACTCGGCCGCCACCCACGTCCTGGAGGGCGGCGCCGACCTGCGCTCGGTCCAGGAGCTGCTGGGCCACGCTAGCCTCGCGACGACGCAGGTCTACACGCACGTGACGGTCGAGCGGCTGCGCGCGGTCCACGCGCGGGCCCATCCGAGAGCCTGAAGGGGTGCCTGAGTGACGGGGGAAACGCCGCGGTCGTCGACCGCGCACAGGAGGACAGGTGCCTGAGGCCACGATCCACCAGCTCGACGTCGAGGGCGATCCCGACGCCGCGGTGGCCGACCTGTGGGCTCGGTACGTCGTCGACCGGGACAGCGGGCTGCGCGACCGGCTGATCCTGCACTACGCGCCGCTGGTGAAGTACGTCGCCGGCCGGGTCGGCAGCGGCCTGCCCGCGCACGTGGAGCAGGCCGACCTGGTCTCCTACGGCACCTTCGGGCTGATCGACGCGATCACCCGGTTCGAGCCGTCCCGCGAGATCAAGTTCGAGAGCTACGCGATGGCCCGCATCCGCGGCGCGATCATCGACGAGCTGCGCTCCACCGACTGGATCCCGAGGTCGGTCCGGATGAAGGCGCGGCAGTTCGAGCGCACGGTGGCCA
>JAICZD010000097.1 GCA_025933855.1 Modestobacter sp.
CAGCTCCCGGCCGGCGAGCACGGCCGCGGCGGTCTGCCGGCAGCGCTCCACCGGGCTGCTGCCCACGGCGGCCAGCGGGACGCCGGCCAGCCGCTGCCCGACCGCCTGCGCCTGGCCGGTGCCGGCCTCGTCAAGCTGCACGCCGGGGGTCCAGCCGGCGAGCACGCCGGCGGTGTTCGCCGTCGTCCGGCCGTGCCGCAGGAGCAGGACGGTGGTCACCCGGCGAGGGTAAGCCGCGGCCCCGTCGGGCCCCGTCCCGAGGCTCGCCCCGAGCGTGCGAGGGGTGAGGAGGACGGGGTCCTTCTCCCGCCCCGAGCACGGTCCCCGTTCAGCCTGGATCGAGCACTCCGGCGCCGACCAGCCCGAGGAGCAGCAGTCCGAGCGCCACCCGGTAGACCACGAACGGGGTGAAGCTGCCGTGCGCCAGGTAGCGCAGCAGCCAGGCGATGACCACGTAGCCGACGGCGAAGGAGATTGCCGTGGCCAGCAGGGTCGGGCCCCAGTCGACGCCGCCGTCCAGTGACTGCTGCGCCTGGTAGGCGCCCGACCCGAGGACGGCGGGCACGGCGAGCAGGAAGGAGTACCGGGCCGCGGCCTCGCGGGAGTAGCCGAGGAACCGGCCGGCGGTGATCGTGCCGCCGGACCGGGAGACCCCGGGGACCAGCGCCAGCGCCTGGGCCAGGCCGTAGACGAGGCCGTGCCCGATGGTGAGGTCGGACAGCTGCCGGCGTCCGCTGCTCGCCCGGTCCGCGGCGTACAGGATCAGCGAGAAGCTGACCAGCGCGATCGCCACGATGCGCAGGTCGCGGAAGGTCGTCTCGATCTGGTCCTGCAGCAGCAACCCGAGGACGACGATCGGAATGCTGCCGACGATGATCAGCCACCCCATCCGGGCGTCCGGGTCGCCGCGCCGCTCCCGGTGCCGCAGCGACGCCGACCAGGCACCGATGATCCGGGCGATGTCGCGCCGGAAGTAGAGGAGCACCGCGAGCTCGGTGCCGATCTGGATGATCGCGGTGAACGCCGCGCCCGGGTCGTCCCAGCCCGCGGCGTCGCCGACGATCCGCAGGTGCGCGCTGGAGGAGATCGGCAGGAACTCGGTCAGCCCCTGCACCAGGCCCAGGACGGCGGCCTCGAACCAACCCACCGGTCAGCGCCGCCGCGGCGGAACGGCAGGGCAGGCAACGGCGGCACGATGTCGGGGCACGAGGCGCAACCCTAGGGCGGCTCCGTGCCGGGGTCCCGCGACGAGGCCGGTGCCGCCGCGTCGCCCGGGGACAGGGCCGCCGCGTCGCCCGGGATCCCGACGGGGGGCGACGGTAGGTTGACCCGTCGTGGAACAGCGGGCGCTCGGGCGCAGCGGCCTGGTCGTCTCCCGGCTCGGGCTGGGCACCATGACCTGGGGCCGGGACACCGACGAGGACGAGGCCGCGATGCAGCTCACCGCGTTCGTCGACGCCGGGGGCACGCTGGTCGACACCGCCGACGTCTACGTCGACGGGGAGAGCGAGCGCACGCTGGGCCGGCTGCTGGCCGACGTCGTCCCCCGCTCCGACGTGCTCGTCGCCACGAAGGCGGTGGGCCGCACCGGGCCCGGACCGATGCGGCGCGGCGCCTCCCGCGGGCACCTGCTCGCCGCGCTGGACGCCTCGCTGGAGCGCCTCGACCTGGACCACGTGGACCTCTGGCAGCTGCACTCCTGGGACCCCGAGACGCCGCTGGAGGAGACGCTGGCCGCCTGCGACACCGCGGTCAGCTCCGGGCGCACCCGCTACGTCGGGGTCAGCAACTTCACCGGCTGGCAGACCGCGCAGGCGGCCACCTGGCAGCGCTCCTGGCCCGGCCGAACCCCGCTGGTCAGCACCCAGATGGAGTACTCGCTGCTGCAGCGCGGCGTCGAGCGGGAGGTGGTGCCGGCCGCCGAGGCCCTCGGGCTGGGCGTGCTGCCCTGGTCGCCGCTGGGCCGGGGGCTGCTCACCGGGAAGTACCGGCACAACACCCCCGGCGACTCGCGCGGCGCGTCGGCCCAGTGGGGCGGGTTCATCGACGGATTGCGTTCGGCCAAGTCCGACCGGGTCGTCGAGGCGGTGATCACCGCGGCGCAGGGCCTGGGCACCACCCCGCTGGCGGTCGCACTGGCCTGGGTGCGCGACCGGCCCGGCGTCGTCGCGCCCATCGTCGGGGCCCGCACCGCGGCCCAGCTGCAGGCCTCGCTGGACGCCGAGGACGTGCGGCTCCCGGCGGCGATCTGCACGGCCCTCGACGACGTGTCCGCGCCGCCGGCCGGGTACCCGGAACGCCGGCCGGAGCAGTGAGCGCCGCCGCGGCCGGTCCCGCCGGCGACCCGGTCTTCACCGCCTTCTGCGCGGCCGGCCTGTGGCCGGGCCTGGGCAAGCGGACGGCGGCGGACCTGCCCGCGGCCGGCATCACCGGCCCGGACGACGTCACCGCCGACCGGCTGCTGAAGCTGCCCCGGGTCGGCCGGCAGCGCGCCGAGCGGCTGTTCTCCTCCTTCCTGTCCGCGCAGCCGACCTACGACGTCGTCGCGTTGCTCGTCGGCGCCGGCCTGGAGGCGCGGCTGGCGGCGAACGCGGCCGACGCGCTCGGGCCGGACGCCGCCCGCCGGCTGCGCGACGACCCGTGGACGCTGCTGTCGCTGACCGGTGTCACGCTCACCGACGCCGACCGGCTGGCCATCGCCGTCCTCGCCGGAGCCGACCGGCAGGACACCCGGCGCGGCCGGGCCATCGTCGCGATGACGCTGCGCACCGCCACCCGCGACGGGCACACCGTGCTGCCGGCCGACCTGGTGGTCGCCGCGTTGCGGGCCGAGGGCATCACCGACCCGGCGGCCGCCGTCATCGCCGCCGTGGAGTCCGGGGATGTGCTGCAGCACGAACCGTCCGAGCCGGAGGATGCGGATGCGGAGCCTGTGCATGGCCTCGGTCCGGGTTCCCTCGCGAGCTTGCGAGCGGAGGGCAGACCGAGGTCCTTCTACCTCTCGCTGGCCCGGTACGGCATGGCCGAGGAGGCGGTCGCCGAGAGCGTGCAGCGGCTGGCCGCCACCAGCGGGCGGATCGCCGACCCGGCCTCCGTGCGCTCGGTCGCCAAGGGTCTGGACCCCGCCCAGCAGGCCGCGGTCGCCCAGGTGCTGGGCGCCGGGGTGTCGCTGCTCACCGGCGGGCCGGGCACCGGCAAGAGCCGGACGGTGGCCTCGCTGGTCAAGCTGCTGCAGGCCCGGGGCACCGAGGTGGCGCTGGCCGCCCCGACCGGCCGGGCGGCCAAGCGGCTGGAGGAGCTCACCGACCACCCCGCGGTCACCGTGCACCGGCTGCTGGGTGCCCAGGGCACCACCGGCGGCTTCTCCCGCAACGAGGAGTGGCCGCTGGACGCCGACGTCGTGGTCGTGGACGAGGCCTCCATGCTGGACGTCGAGCTGACCGCGGCCCTGCTGGAGGCCTGCGCCGACGGCACGCACCTGCTGCTGGTGGGCGACCCGGCGCAGCTGCCCTCGATCGGCCCCGGGCACGTCCTCGGCGACCTGATCGACTCCGGCGCCGTTCCGGTGACCGAGCTGACCACGCTGCACCGGCAGGCCGCCGGTGGCGCGATCGCCCGGCTGGCCACCGGGGTCCGCGGCGGTCAGCTGGTGCAGGTCGAGTCCCCGGACCGGGAGGTGGTCATCGTGCCGGCCACCGGCAGCGCGGAGGCCGCCAGACGGGTGGTCCAGCTGGTCACCGACTCCATTCCGCGGGCGCTGTCGATCGATCCGGCCACGGTGCAGGTGGTCACCCCGGTGCACCGCGGGCCGGCCGGCACCATCGAGCTCAACAGGGCGCTGAAGGCCCGGCTCAACCCCGGCGACGGCACGGTGTTCGGCTTCGACGTCGGCGACCGGGTGGTGGCCACCGCCAACCACCTGGACCTGGAGCCGGTCGGGTTCGCCAACGGCGAGGTGGGGGTGGTCACCGGCACCGGCGAGGGGTCGCTGGACATCGCGTTCGCCTCCGGGCCGGTGACCGTCACCGGCAAGGCGCTGTCGGACCTCAAGCACGGCTGGGCGATCACCGTGCACCGGGCGCAGGGCTCGGAGTGGCCCGGCGTGGTGGTGGTGCTGCCGCCCGAGGCCGGCGGGATGCTCTCCCGGCCGCTGGTCTACACCGCGCTGACCCGGGCGCAGCGGCACCTGTCGATCGTGCACGCCAGCGGTGCCGCGCTGGCCCGCGCCGTCCGGGAGGTCGACGTCCGGCCGCGGCGCACCCGGCTGGCCCGGTTGCTGGCCGAACAGGCCGAGTGACCAGGCACGCGTTTGGAGCGATGATCATCCGGGGCACACAGCCGGCATGGGCATCATCGGATTCCTCGTGTTCGGCCTGATCGTCGGTGCGCTCGCGCGCCTCATCAAGCCCGGTAGGCAGAACCTCAGCATCCTCATGACCCTCGTGCTGGGCGTGGTCGGCTCGCTGATCGGCGGGCTCGTCGCCAGCGCCCTGGGCACGGGCAGCTTCGGCGAGCTCAACATCCTGGGCGCGATCGTCGCGATCGTGGCCGCGGTGCTGCTGATCGGGGTCGCCGAGGGCGTCAGCGGAGGCCGCCGGTCGGTTCGCTGACCTCCCGGCCCGGAGCGCCGCCGGCGCGCTGCGGGCCGGGTGTCGTCGGTGGCGACGAACCCGGGAGCACGGGTCCGCCCGCGCTCCCGGGTTTTCCCGTGCCCCGGTCCGCTCCTTTGTGAGCGTGCTGCCCGGCTCACCGGGGGCCCGGTGCTCCAGCTGCACCGGCCGATCCCTAGTCGCGGACGTCGTCCTCGTCGTCGGGAACGGCGGCCTGCTGCTCCAGCACGTCGTACTCGTCGGCCTCCGGGCCGGCGGCACGCAGGAACCCCCCGCTACCGGGGGCCGCGGTGAGCTGCTGCTCCAGCGCGTCGGCCTCCGGCACGTCGTCGGCCGGCGCGCTCGCCTCGTCGGCGAGTTCCGGACCGCCCGGGAGCACGGCTTCCTGCTGTTCCTGACGGTCGGCGTCGGCGGCTTCGGGGTCGGTCACGGACGGCTCCTCTCCGGTCGCGGACCCCGGCCGGCGGCCGGGGCTCGTCACCCTCCCTGCCCGTCGGGGCGCGCCCTGACACCCACCGCCGTCCACCGCGGCGGCGCCGCACGTGCCCGGACGACGGCGGGCAGGCACAATCGGGCGGGTGACAGCACCCGGTGAGTACGAGTACGCCCCGCTGCGCATCCCGGCGGGGACCTCGCGCTCGGCGGCCGCGCAGCTGATGAGCATGCAGTCCGACACCGGCGGCTGGGAGCTCGCCCACCTCCAGCTGCACGCCGACGGCACCCGCAAGGTCATCATGCGGCGGCGGATGCGGCTGTCCTACCTTCCCCGCCCCATGGTGTAAGGACCCCGCTGCCCGACCGCTCGGTGTGCGGCCCCCTCCCAGGTCCCGCCCCGAGCCTGCGAGGGGTGGGGAGGAGGGGGTCCTTTCTCAGGGTTTGAGGACGACCTTGCCGACCGTGCCCCGGTCGGCGATCGCGGCCATCGCCTGCGGCGCCTCCGCCAGCGGCAGCACCTGGCCGACCAGCGGCTCGATCGCCCCGTCGGCGAACAGCCGGCACAGTTCCTCGTGCACCATCCCGATCCGGGCCGGGTCGTGCTTGCGGTACAGGCCCCAGTGCAGGCCCACCACGCTGTAGTTCTTGACCAGCACGTGGTTGGCAGGCGCGGCCGGGATGCGGCCGCTGGTGAACCCGACGACGACCAGCCGACCCTCGAAGGCGATGCACTTGCGGGAGGCGTCGAACACGTCCCCGCCCACCGGGTCGTAGATGACGTCCGCGCCGTGCCCGCCGGTGAGCTCCTTGACGATCGGGACGAAGTCCTCGCTGGTGTAGTCGATCACGTGGTCGGCACCGAGCTGAGTGCAGATCGCGGTCTTGCGGGCACCACCCGCGGTGGCGATGACCTTGGCGCCGGCGGCCTTGCCGAGCTGGATGGCCGCCGTCCCGACGCCGCCGGCACCGGCGTGCACAAGCAGCCACTCCCCCGCCTGCAACGCGGCCCGGCGGTGCAGGCCGACGTAGCCGGTCTGGTAGGTCAGGTACAGCGAGGCGGCGTGCTCGTCGGACATCTCCTCGGGCACCGGCCAGGCCGCGTCGGCGTCCATCAGCGCGTACTCGGCGAAGGCACCCGGCCCGCCGGCCGGCGATCCGAGCACCCGCTGGCCGGTGTCCACGATCTCCCCGCACAGCTCGACGCCGGGGGTGAACGGCAGCGGCGGGCGTTCCTGGTACTGCCCCTGGGCCATCAGCACGTCGGGGAAGTTCAGGCCGGCGGCGAGCACCTCGACCAGCACCTGACCGGGACCGGGGCGGGGCTGCTCGACCTCGTCGAGGGACATGACCTCGGCCGGGTCGCCGAGGGAGTGGACTCGCCATGCGCGCATGCCGGGACACTGCCAGACCCGGGGCGGCGCCGTCACCCGGGGCGACGCACCGCCGTCCGTGCTGCCGCCGCCGGCGACCTTCCCGGCTAGCATCGCCGGTCGCGGGACGGCTGCGGGCGCGACGACCGTGGCCAGGCGGCTCGGAGGAGAGGGCGACGGGTGGACCGGCTGTTGCACACCCGCCACCTGCTGCCGCTGGGCGTCCTGTGCGGGTTCGCCCTGATGGACCTGCTGGGCGGCCGGGACACGGTGGTCCTGGGGCTGCTGGTGATCGCACCGCTGGTCGCCGGCAGCGTGGTGCGGCGCCGGGCCACCACCGGGTACGCCGTCCTCGCGTTCGTCCTCGCCGCGCTGCTCGGGGTCTACGACCGCCAGTACTCGGCCGGGGCCATCTCCTCCCAGGCCGGCCGGCTGTTCGGGGTCGCGCTGGGCGGCGGACTCGCCGTGGTGGCCTGCGACCTGCGGCAACGCCGCGAGGCGCTGCTGACCCGGCTGAGCGCCGAGGCGGCGACTTCCCGCGGCGTGCTGGAACTGGCCGCCACCCTGCAGCGCAGCCTGCTCACCGACCCGCCGGCGGTGCCCGGGCTGGAGCTGGCGGTGCGCTACCTGCCGGCCCTGCAGCATGCCCAGGTGGGCGGTGACTGGTACGACGCCTTTCCCGTTCCCGGCGGCTCGACGATGCTGGTGATCGGCGACGTCGCGGGGCACGACGTGTCGGCGGCGGCGACGATGTCCCAGGCCCGCGGCATGCTGCGCGGCATCGCGGCCACGGTGCCGGCCTCTCCCGCCGCCGTCCTGAGCGCTCTGGACGAGAGCCTCCAGCGGCTGGGCATGCCGACGCTGGTGACCGCCGCGGTGGCGGTCGTGACGCCGGGCGGGGACGGCACGGTGCGGCTGTGCTGGTCCAACGCCGGGCACCCGCCGCCGGTGCTGGTGTCCGCCCACGGCACCGCCACGCTGCTCGAGCGCCCGGCCGAGCGGCTGCTCGGCGTGGCGGGCCCGGCCCCGCGGGCCGATCACGAGCTGACGATGGCCCCGGGCGACACGCTGCTGATGTACACCGACGGGCTGGTGGAACGCCACGGACTGCCGATCGACGACGGCACCGCCTGGCTGGTGCGGGAGCTGCAGTTCCTGGTCGGCGAGCCGCTGGAGCGGCTGTGCGACGCGGTGCTCACCGACATGCCCGGAGCGCGGGACGACGACGTGGCCCTGCTGGCGCTGCGGGTGGCCGCCCGCCGCTGACGGCCGGGAGGCGGGCGGACGGTTCAGCGCATGGACGGCGGCCGCAGCGCCTCGGGGACGACGGCGGTGTCACCGGCCGCGGTCCTGGCCGCCGGCACCCCACGGAACCGGTACGGGATCGCGCCGACACCCGGCTGGACGACGTAGGCGGCGCCGGGCTCGGCCCCGGCCCAGGCGGCGAGCATCGCCTCGGCGACCTCCCGGGCGGTGAGTACGGGAAATCCGGCGGCCTCGAACTCCTCGCGCAGCGGATCGATGATCGCGGTGTCGGCGAAGCCCGGGCAGATGGCGGAGACGGTGATCCCCTCGGCCGCCAGGCGGGGGGCCATCGACCGGACGAAGGCCACGGCACCGCCCTTGGCGACGCTGTAGCCGGGGTCGGTGGCCATCGGGGAGAGACCGGCCAGCGACGCGGTCACCACGATCGACCCGCCGCCGGCCCGGCGCAGCGCCGGCAGCACCGCCTCGGTGCCGTAGACGACGCCGAACAGGTCGACGTCCACCACGTTCAGGAACTCCTCGACGTCCAGCGCCTCGCGGGACTGCCCGGCGATGCCGGCGTTGAGGAAGGCGGCGTCCAGCCGGCCGTGCTCGGCCTCGATCTGGGCGACGACGGCGGAGTTGGCGGCCCGGTCGGTGACGTCGAGGGCAGCGAAGTGCGCGCCGAGGTCGGCGGCGGTCTGCCGGGCCCGCTCGCTGTCGAGGTCGGCGAGGACGACGGTGACGTCGCGCTCGCGGAGCAGGCCGGTGAGGGCGCGCCCGAAGCCACCGGTGCCGCCGGTGATCAGCGCGACGTCACCGGCGGCGGGTGAGCCAGGGGTCGGGGTGGAATCGGTCACGTCGTGATCCCACCACAGCCGGAGCGCCGGCTCAGGCCTGGCGGAGGAACCGGTCCAGCACCCGGATGCCGAAGTGCAGCGAGTCGACGGCGATGCGCTCGTCGATGCCGTGGAACAGCGACGCGAAGTCCAGGTCCGCCGGGAGCCGGAGCGGGGAGAAGCCGAAGCACCGCATGCCGAGGGTCTCGAAGCTCTTGGCGTCGGTGCCGCCGCTCATGGTGAACGGAACCGGCCGGGCGCCGTCGTCCTCGGCTTTCAGGGCCTCGACCATCAGGTCGACCAGCGGGCCGTCGAACGTCGTCTGAACGGCCTGGTCCCGGACGATCCACTCGCGCTGGACGCCCTTTCCGATCAGCTCGGCGAGCTGCCGGTCGAAGGCCTCCTCCTGGCCGTAGAGGAAGCGACCGTCGATGGTGGCGGCGGCCGACCCGGGGATGACGTTGGCCTTGTAGCCGGCCTCGAGCATGGTGGGGTTTGCGGTGTTGCGCAGCGCCGCGCCGATCATCCGGCTGATGCTGCCCAGCCGGGCGAGGGCCTGCTCGGGCTCGTCGGGGTCGATGTCGATGCCGTAGGCGTCGCTGACCGCGTCGAGGAACTGGCGCATCGGCGGGGTGAGGACGGTGGGCAGCCGGGCCGAGCCGATCCGGGTGACCGCCTCGGCGAGCCGGGTGACGGCGTTGTCGTCGTGCACGAAGGAGCCGTGGCCGGGCCGGCCCTGCGCGGTGAGCCGCATCCACGCGATGCCCTTCTCCGCGGTCTGCACCAGGTAGAGGCGCAGGTCGTCGCGGACGGTGATGCTGAACCCGCCGACCTCGCTGATCGCCTCGGTGCAGCCCTCGAAGAGGTCGGGGTGCTCGTCGACCATGAAGTGGGCGCCCTTGCGGCCGCCGGCCTCCTCGTCGGCGACGAAGGCCAGCACGATGTCCCGGTCGGGCTGCACCCCGGTGCGGGCCCAGTCACGCACGAGCGCGAGCGTCATCGCGTCCATGTCCTTCATGTCGACCGCGCCGCGACCCCAGACGTAGCCGTCGCGCTCCTCGCCGGAGAACGGGTGGACGCTCCACTCGGTGGGGTCGGCCGGGACGACGTCGAGGTGGCCGTGCACCAGCAGGGCGGGGCGGTCGCGGTTGGTGCCCTCGATGCGGGCCACCAGGCTGGCCCTCGTCGCCTCGGACTCGTGGATGACGCTGCTGATGCCGACCTCGTCCAGCTTGCCGGCGACCCACTCCGCCGCGGCCCGCTCCCCCGCGCTGGTGGCGGTGTCGCCGGTGTTGGTGGTGTCGATCCGGATGAGGTCGGAGAGCAGCTCCGCGACCTCGGACTGGGCGGCGGCGAGAGGTGCAGGTGAGGGCTGCGACATGCCGGCGATCCTGCCACCGGGGGTCGTACCGGGTCGGGCGCGGCCTCGGTTATGCTCGACCGTGGCCGCGCCGCACGCGCGTGCCCACCTGTCCGGGTGGCGGAATGGCAGACGCGCTAGCTTGAGGTGCTAGTGCCCTTTATCGGGCGTGGGGGTTCAAGTCCCCCCTCGGACACAGTCACACCCCGATGTTCCTGCAGGTCAGGAGCCCGGGACGTTGTCGTGCGCGAGCCCAAAAGGGCTCGCGATACCGCTGTGATACTTCGGGCCCTTCGGGCGGTATCAAGCGAGGCCGCTGAGCAGCGCGCCCCCGTGCGCCCGAACCCCCCGGCGAGGACTGTCTGGTCTCCCGCCGACCCGCATGACGTCACTGACCGCTCACTCAGTGATGTCCAGCTTGACGAACCCCAACGCCGGAAAGCGGTCGATCTCCTCGTCGTCGGCCACGAGGGAGGCGTCAGCCATAATCGGCGCAACAGCAGTATGGATTGCTGAGCCGTCGCGCTTCGTGGGCATGATCGCAGCAACGCTCACGAGGAGGCTTCCACTGATACGAGTGCCCGCCTCAGTAAGCAATGCACGTGGAAGCTCCCATTCCGCCCTTGCTAGAGCGTTTTGTCGTCGATCACGTCGATAGACCGGACGTACCAGTTGATCTTCGGCGTCTGCGGCACGCTCGTCTCGCGGAGGCCGGCGACTGCTTTGGCGGCGCCAATCGGGGAAGGCCGCTGACATCGGCGGTGACTTGCCATGCCGACTCGGCGATTGGCGCCAGATCATTCCAATCGGCCGCTGGGAATTGCCGCAAGTGCACTTCCTCTTGGACAGGACTGAGATGTTTGACGGTGCGGCGTGCGCAATGCCAAGCCAATCCGTCAAGGAGGGGAGAAAGAGGCGCTCTACGACGCGAAAGGGACGTGCCGCGTGCCTCGACCAGCGAAGGCATTAGGGCGCGAGGGCGTCGAAGACACTGCTCATCAGGCCTGGGGCGTCGAGGGTGGGTTGGCGGATCACGATGTTGTCGAGGC
>JAICZD010000142.1 GCA_025933855.1 Modestobacter sp.
GAGCGCCTGCTCCAGCTCCACCGGGGGCAGGCCGCCGACCACGGCGACCAGCTCGTGCCGCACCTGCCGGCCGGCGACGGCGGCCACCCGCAGCACCTGCTGCGCCGCGGGCGTCAGCTGCTCGACCCGGGCGAGGAGCACGTCGCTGAGTGCCAGCGGCAACCCGCCCCCGGCCAGCCCGGCCGCCAGCAGCTCCTCGGCGTAGAACGCGTTGCCCTCCGCTCGCGCGACGACGTCCTCCACCGTGCCGTCGGGAATGCCGCCGACGGTCGCGGCCAGGCCGCGTACCAGCGCGCCCACCTCGTCGTCCGGCAGGGGGTCCAGGACCACCCGCTCGACGCCCGGCAGCCGGACCAGCTCGGCCAGCAGCGGACGCAGCGGATGGCGGCGGTGCAGGTCGTCGGCCCGGTAGGAGGCGACCAGCGCGATCGGTTCGTCGACCAGCCGGGCCAGCAGGTAGCGCAGCAGGTCGCGGCTGGACCGGTCGGCCCAGTGCACGTCCTCCAGCACCAGCAGCACCGGTGCGCGGGCGGCCACCTCGCCCAGCAGCCCGGCCACCGACTCGAACAGCTGCAGCCGGCCGTCGTCGGCCGGGGCGCTGGCCGACCGCAGCTGCAGCGGCGGCCGGCCCAGGTCGGTGGAGTCACCGGGCGTGGGTGCGGCCGGCCCGGCACCCGGGCGACCGGTCAGCAGCCCGGCGACCGCGGGGTGGGCCGCCAGCGCCGGGGCCAGCTCGGTGTCGGTGAGCACCGGGCGGAGCAGGTCGACGAAGGGCAGGTAGGGCAGCCCGACCTCGCCGAGGTCGACGCAGTGCCCGGTCAGCACCCGGACGCCGCGGGCGGCCACCCGCCGGGACAGCTCCTCCAGCAGCCGGCTCTTGCCGACACCGGCGTCGCCGGCGAGCAGCGCGGCCGACGTCCGGCCGCCGACCGCGCGGTCGACGTGCGCCATCAGCCGGGCGAGCTCGCGCGCCCGGCCGACCAGCGGACCGTCGTCCCATCGCGGCACGGAACCGATCGTGGCACGCGGCACCGACAGGCCGGTTCCGGCGCCGGCGAGCGGCACGATCAGTGCGGCCGGCGCCGACCGGCGAACCACGAACCGCGCCGGCTCCCGTGCCGGGATGCCGCCTGGATCAGTTCCCGCCGGTAGGCCAGCTCGGCTTCCAGCGCCTCGTTCGGGTAGCGCATGGTCATGACCGTCTCCTCTGTCGCGTCGTCCGGTGTGGACGAGGAGAACGGTCGTCCTGAGGGGGCGCCCGCCGCATCGGTCGGTCGGGCAGTCCTGCGCTCCGGAAGGCGTCTGAGGTCACCTCAGACGCCCGTCGGGGGAACCTCAGCGCCGACCGCGTCGCCTGCAGGTGACAGGGGTAGCCGGGACCCGGGTGGGGCACTCCCCGCTCAGGACCGGCTATGCACCCGGTCCGCGCCGAGAGGAGAGCCGTGCCCGCCAACGGCAGCACCGACCTGCCCCCCACCGTCTTCGTGCTGTACGGCGCCACCGGCGACCTGGCCCGCCGGATGGTTCTCCCGGCCTTCTTCCAGCTCGCCTGCCGCGACCTGCTGCCGGCGGAGTGGCGGCTGGTGGGCAACGGCCGCGGCGACGTGTCCCACGAGGACTTCACCGGCCGGGTGCACGACGCGCTGGCCGAGTTCGGTCCGCACCCCGACACGGGCCCGTGGAAGGAGTTCAGCTCCCGGCTGCGCTTCGCCGGCGGCGGTTTCGCCTCCGACGACCCCGGCAGTCTGCTCGACGTGCTCGCCGAGGCCCGTGCGGACGTCGGTGCGGACGCCCAGCTGGTGCACTACCTGGCCATTCCCCCGACCGCGTTCGCCGGGGTCACCCGCGGGCTGGCCGAGCACGGCCTGGCCGAGGGCTCCCGGGTGGTCTACGAGAAGCCCTACGGAACCTCGCCGGAGTCCTTCCGGGAGCTCGACGAGCTGGTGCTGTCGGTGCTGCAGGAGGACCAGGTCTTCCGGATCGACCACTTCCTGGGCAAGGAGGGCACCCAGGACCTGCACGTGCTGCGCTTCGCCAACGGCCTGTTCGAGCACATCTGGAACAACGAGCACGTCCGCCAGGTGCAGATCGACGTCCCGGAGACCCTCGGCGTCGCGCAGCGCGCCGAGTTCTACGACGCCACCGGCGCCGTGCTGGACATGCTGGTCACCCACCTGTTCCAGGTCGCCGCCGAGGTGGCGATGGAGCCGCCGGCCTCCCTCGGGTCGGCCGATCTGCAGGACGCGCGGGAGGCGGTGCTGGCCGCCTTCCGGCCGCTGTCGCCCGAGGACGTCGTGCTCGGCCAGTTCGACGGCTACACCGACCTCCACGACGTCGCCGAGGACTCCCGGACCGACACCTTCGTGGCGGCGCGGTTGTGGATCGACACCGATCGATGGCACGGCGTGCCGTTCCTGCTGCGCACCGGCAAGAAGCTGGCCGCCAGCGAGCAGCGGGTCAGCCTGTTCCTGCACAAGCCGGACGGGCCGGTGACCGAGGTGCCTGGATACGGCAACGTGGTCTCGCTGTCGCTGTCCGGCGCCGGGGCGCTGGGCCTCCGGCTGATCGCCAAGGAGCCGGGCCCGGACCTGTCGCTCGCGGAGGCGACCACCACGCTGGACCTGGCCGACATCCCCCGCGGCGATCCGCTGCCGCCCTACGTCTCGCTCATCCACGACGTGATCACCGGCGACCGCTCGCTGTTCACCACCAGCGCCGGGCTGTCCTCGGCGTGGTCGGCGGTGCAGCCGCTGCTGGACGACCCGCCGGCGGTGCAGCCCTACGAACCGGGCTCCTGGGGACCGGTGGCCGCCAACGAGCTGGCCGGGCCGTGCGGCTGGATGCTGGGGCAGACCGAGGGCTGAACAAGGACCCCCGTGCCCCCCACCGCTCGCGCGCACGCTCCGCGGCGGGGCCCTGCACAGGGGCCTGAGGGATCCGTCGCTCCGGGTCCGGACCGGGCGCTGGTCGCCTCGCGGCGGTTTGCACATCCGCGGCTCCGGGCCCCCGACCGAGGTCGGGGCGGTGTTCCGCGGCGGCAGTTATCTAGTGGAGCCCGGGGACACAGGTCGCCCGGTCCGGACACCGTCGAGACTACCCGCGCCGGGACGCCGGCATGCCCCGGCCGCCGGGGTTGCTCTCCGGTCGGCCCGCTCGCAGCACCGAAGGCAGGAAACGCGCCAGGATCGTGGCGGGAAGCCCGCCGGCCGCTGCGTGCCAGACTCGCCGCCGTGGCAGCACTGACCGACGTCGAGGCCCGGGTGCTGGACGGCGTGGACGGCGGCTGGCTGGTCGACCGGCTGCGCGAGCTGGTCGCCGTCCCGTCGGTCGGCGGCACGGCGGCGGAGTCCGAGGCGCAGCACCTGGTCGCCGGCTGGCTGCGCGGTCTGGGCGCCGACGTCGACACCTGGCCCATCGACCTGGTGGCCGCCGCCACGGCCGAGGACGCGCCCGGCCAGGAGGTCACCCGGGCCGAGGCCTGGGGTGTGGTCGGCACGGTGCCCGGCGCCGAGGACGGCGAGCCGGGTCTGGTGCTGTCCGGGCACACCGACGTCGTACCGGCCGGCGACCCCGGGCTGTGGGCCGGCGACCCGTTCGGCCCGCGGATCACCGGCGGCCTGCTGCACGGGCGCGGGGCCTGCGACATGAAGGGCGGTCTGGTCGCCGCGCTGGGCGCGGTGCGGGCGGTGCGGGCGGCGGGGGTCCGGCTGATCCGGCCGCTGGCGGTGCACAGCGTGGTCGGCGAGGAGGACGGCGGCCTCGGCGCGTGGGCCACCCTCGCCCGCGGCCACCGCGGCGCGGCCTGCGTCATCCCCGAGCCCACCGCCGGCACCGTGATGACGGCGAGCGCCGGCGCGCTCACCTTCCGGCTGACCGTCGCCGGCCGCGCCGCCCACGGCGCCATGCGGGACGCCGGGATCAGCGCCATCTCCCTGTTCGAATACGTGCACGCCGCGCTCCGCGAGCTCGAGGTGCAGCGGCAGGTCGGCACGGCCGGCCGGTTCGTCGGCACCGAGCTGCCCCACGGGATCTCCATCGGGCTGCTGCGCGCCGGGAACTGGTCGAGCAGCGTGCCCGACCGGCTGGTCGCGGAAGGCCGGTACGGCGTGCGCGTCGGCGAGCCGGTGCCGGAGGCGCGGGCGGCCTTCGAGGCGGCGGTCGCCCGCTGCTGCGCCGCGCACCCGTGGCTGGCCGCGCACCCGGTGGCAGTGGAGTGGGTGGGCGGCAGCTTCGCCAGCGGGCGGCTGCCCGAGGGCTCGCCGCTGCTGCCCCGGGTGCAGCAGGCCGCCGTGGACGCCGGCGGCCCGTGCCCTCCGGAGAAGGCCGTGCCGGCCGGCACCGATCTGCGGCTCTACGCCGCGGCCGGCATCCCGACGCTGCACCTGGGGCCCGGCGACCTGCGACTGGCGCACGGTCCGCTGGAGCACGTGCCCGTCGCCGAGGTGCTGCACGTCGCCCGGGCTCTGGCGCTGACCGCGCTGCGCAGCTGCGGTGTGACATGAGCCGGCCGGTGCCAGGAGCGGGAGGACCGCCGTGAGTGTCGCGTTCGAGGACTGGGCGCAGCTGGCCGGGGACTCCCCCACCTCGCGCACCGAGTGGGCCGCGCTGGTGGCCGCGTGGAGCGAGCCGCACCGCCGCTACCACGACCTGGCACACCTGGCGGCCGTGCTCGGCATCGTCGGCCGGCTGGCCGTCCACGCGGCCGATCCGGCGGCGGTCCGGCTGGCCGGCTGGTACCACGACGCGGTCTACGACCCGCGGCGCGGCGACAACGAGGAGGTCAGCGCCGAGCGGGCCCGGATCGGCCTGCGCGGGCTGGTGGACGACGCGACGGTCGAGGAGGTGGCGCGGCTGGTGCTGCTGACCGCCGGGCACGATCCCGCCCCGGTGGACACCAACGGCGCCGTCCTCTGCGACGCGGACCTCGCGGTGCTCGCCGGCCCGCCGGAGTCCTACGCCGCCTACGCCTCGGCGGTGCGCGAGGAGTACCGGCACCTGACGGACGAGGAGTTCACCGCCGGGCGCGCCGCCGTCCTCGAGCACCTGCTGGCGCTGCCGGCGCTCTACCGCCTGCCGGAGACCGCGGCGCAGTGGACCGACCGGGCGCGGGCCAACCTGGCCGCCGAGCTGAGCCTGCTGCGGGCCCGCTCCGCGCCGCCGGGGTCCTGAGGCTCATCCGATGGGGTGACGACCGCAGCGCCGGGACGGCGGCCCCGGGCCGCAGGCCGCACCGTGGAACGGCGGTACGACCACCGGTCACCCGACCGGCGCCCTCCCGGGCGGTGCGGCGACCGTCTCGCGAAGGAGTTCCCATGCGGCTCGGCACCGGCATCTTCCTGCTCGCCCTCGGCGCGGTCCTCGCCTTCGCCGTGCACGTCTCGGTCAGCGGCATCGACCTGCAGGTCGTGGGCTGGATCCTGATGGCCGCCGGCGCGCTCGGCGTGCTGGTGGAGCTGGCGGTGTGGGCGCCGCGCCGGCGCCGGGCCGACGCGCGCGGGCTGGTCGCCGACGGTGCCCCGGTCCGCCGCACCACCACCGACGAGACCTACTGAGCGGTCAGCCGGCCTTCCGGGCCTTTCGGACCCGCAGGCCGGCGGCGAGCAGCCGCTGCAGCAGCTCCCGGCAGCCCACCGCTTCCGCTCCGGCGGCGACCGCGCGGTCGTAGAGCTCCTCGGGGACGTCGTAGTGGTCGCCCTGGAAGGCTCGCCGCGGAATGCCCAGCGCCTGCTCCGCGAACGCGTGCAGCTCGGCGTGGCTGACGTCGCTGACCAGGTGCGACCACCGCCGCCCGCGGAAGGGCCAGACGGGGGTGTCGATCAGCACGGCCATCGCGCCAGTCTGCCTCGCCACACCGCTAGCGTCTGCCGGGTGAACCGAGAGATCCGCTGGGGAATCGTGGGGCCGGGCCGGATCGCCGAGCGGGTGGTCGAGGACTTCGCGGTCGTCGACGGCGCCCGGGCGGTGGCGGTCGGCTCCCGCTCCCAGCAGCGCGCCGAGGACTTCGCCGGGCGGCACGGGCTGGACCGGGCATACGGGTCCTACGCCGACCTGCTGGCCGACCCGGACGTCGACGTCCTCTACATCTCCACCCCGCACCCGCAGCACCACGCGGTGGCCCTGGCCGCCGTCCGGGCGGGTAAGGCCCTGCTGGTGGAGAAGGCGTTCACCGCGACCGTGGCCGGCGCCACGGAGGTCGTCGAGCTGGCCCGCGAACGCGGCGTCTTCGTGATGGAGGCGATGTGGACCCGGTTCCAGCCGGCCGTCGTCCGGCTGCGGGAGCTGATCGCGGACGGCGCCATCGGCGAGGTCCGCTCGGTGCAGGCCGACCTCGGCGTGCAGCGGGAGTTCGACCCGTCGGACCGGTTGTTCGCCCGTGAGCTCGGCGGCGGGGCGCTGCTGGACCTGGGGGTGTACGTCGTCTCCTTCGCCCAGATGCTGCTGGGCACGCCGGACACCGTGTCCGCGGCCGGGTCCTTGTTCCCGACCGGTGTGGACGCCGAGGCGTCGCTGTTGCTCGGGTACGCCGACGGCCGGTCGGCGACGCTGATGACCTCGCTGCGCAACGCGCTGCCCGGTCAGGCCCGGGTGTTCGGGACGACGGGCTGGATCGACGTCCCGCCCCGGTTCCACCACCCGCAGACCATCGTGCTGCACCGCGAGGACGCCGAGCCGGAGACCATCAGCCGGCCGCCGCTCGGCGCCGGCTACGCGCACGAGCTCATCGAGGTGACCGAGTGCCTGCGGGCCGGCCGCACGGAGAGCGCGGTCATGCCGCCGTCGGACACCCTCGCCGTCCAGACGGTGCTCGAGGACGCCGCCGCTCAGCTGGGCGTGACGTTCGCCGAGGACGCGGCCGTCCTCTGACGCGGCCGTTTCGGCGGTGGTTTCGGCGGCCAGGCCGCCCCGGTCGCCTCAGCCATGGTCGGCACCCGGGTGTGCGCGCAACCGGCGGCGCGCACGGCGCCGGCGAACGTGACGGCGTCGGCCGTCGCCGCGCCGCCGGGGTCGTTGTTGAAGTACACCAGGACGTCGGAGTTCCCGTAGGTCGCCGACAGCCGCTCGGCCCACTGGCGCAGCGCCTCGGGCCGGTACCCCCAGCCCGCGGCTCCGGTGTGCAGCCGCAGGTAGCCCCACTCGGCGGTGCGCCACAGCGGCGTGATCGGCTGCTCGGCCCGGTCCGCCCAGCACAACGCGGCGGCGTAGCGCTCCAGCAGCGCCCGGACCTCGTCGGTCCACCAGCTGTCGTGGCGCGGCTCGACGGCGACGCGGGTGCCGGCCGGGAACTGGCCGAGGCACTCGCGCAGCAGGTCGGGGTCGGCCCGCAGCGTGGGCGGCAGCTGCAGCAGGATCGCGTCCAGCCGGTCGCCGAGTCCGGCCACCCGGTCCATCAGCCGGGCCACCGGCTCGGCCGGTTCGCGCAGCCGCTTGATGTGGGTGAGGAAGCGGCTGGCCTTGACCGCCCACCGGAAGTCCGGCGGCGTGCGCGAGCGCCAGGCCTCGAAGGTGGTCCGCTCCGGCAGCCGGTAGAACGCGTTGTTGCTCTCCACGGTGGCGAAATGGGCGGCGTGGTGCTCCAGCCACAGCCGCTGGGGCAGCGCCGGCGGGTAGAAGCGGCCGCGCCAGTCGCGGTACTGCCACCCCGACGTCCCGATGATCACCGTCACGACGGCCGCCTACCCCGGGACGTGAGCCCGAAAGCCCCGGACTTTATCCCGATAAAGTCCAGGCGGCGGGAGACCGGACAACGCCGGCAGGGGCGGCCCCGCGACTGCGGGACCGCCCCTGTCAGGAACCTGCTGGAACGGCTACGTCGCAGGGACCCGCGGCGCGCGGAGCGCGTCGTGGGGTGCGACGTAGTCCTTCCTCAGAAGTCCATGCCGCCCATGCCACCGTCGCCGCCGCCGGCCATGGCCGGCGGGTTCTTCTCCGGCTTGTCGGCGATGACGGCCTCGGTGGTGAGGAAGAGCGCCGCGATGGAGGCGGCGTTCTGCAGCGCCGAGCGGGTGACCTTGGCCGGGTCGATGATGCCGGCCGCAATCAGGTCCACGTACTCCCCGGTGGCGGCGTCCAGGCCCCAGCCGGTCTCGGAGTTGCGGACCTTCTCCGCCACGACGCCGCCCTCGAGGCCGGCGTTGATGGCGATCTGCTTCAGCGGCGCCTCGAGCGCGACGCGCACGATGTTGGCACCGGTCGCCTCGTCGCCCTCGAGCTCGAGCTTCTCGAACGCCACGGCCCCGGCCTGGATGAGGGCCACGCCACCACCGGCGACGATGCCCTCCTCGACGGCTGCCTTCGCGTTGCGGACGGCGTCCTC
>JAICZD010000113.1 GCA_025933855.1 Modestobacter sp.
CCAGCGCGGCGGGATCGGCGAACAGGGCTGCCGCCGGACCGGTCCCGGCCCGCGCGTCGGCGGCCAGCACCACCGCGGCCCCCGTCCAGGTCGTCCCTTCGACCGGCCAGCGGCCGCCGTCGGCGTATACCACCCCGGTCCAGTTGGAGCCGTCCTCGCCCCGCTGGTGCTGCAACGCGCCCAGCTGCTCGGTCGCGGCGTCCGGGTGCCCGGCCGCGACCAGGCCGAGCGCCACCTCGCACGTCTCCGCGCCGGTGTCCCACGGGCGGTCGGCGACGCAGCGCCCCCCGAGGCCGGGCACCTCGAAGGCGTGCCCGCCGGCGGTGAGCCGGTCCGGGGCGGCCGGCCCGGTCAGCGCTCCGGCCAGCACCGGGTAGTACCAGTCCATCGACCAGCGGGACCGGTCGGCGAAGGCGCCGGGCCGGCTGCACAGCGCCGTCCCCAGGTCGGCGGCGGCGAGGTCCCAGGCCGGCTGCGGCTCTCCGCACAGCCCGGCGAGTGCGATGCCGCAGCGCAGCGCCTGGTAGAGGCTGGAGCAGCCGGTCAGCAGCGCGGTGTCGTCGGGGCTGCCGTCCGGCCGCAGCGCCCAGGAGATCGCGCCGGTGGGCAGCTGCATGGCGCTGACCAGGTCCAGCCCGCGGCGGACGGCGGGCCAGGTGGCGACGACGAGCGCCTCGTCCGCGGTCCGGAGCCAGGAGTGCCACACCCCGACGGCGAGGTACCCGGCGTGGTTGCTCTCCGCGGCCGGTGCGGTGGCCCGGCCGTCGCGGTACTCCGCGGCCCACGACCCGTCGGGCCGTTGCGCCCGGGCCAGCCAGGCGTAGGCGGCGGCGGCGCGGTCGTGCTCCCCACCGACGTCCAGGGCCATGGCCGCCTCGACGGAGTCCCAGGGGTCCAGCTGGGCGGTCCGTGACCAGGGCAGCGCGCCGTCCGGCAGCTGCTCGGCAGCGATCGCGGCGACCGTCTGCCGTATCTGGTCGGCGCCCAGCACACCGGGCAGGTCGGGTACCGGAGGAGGCTCAGACACCGGTCGCGGCGGTTGCCGGAAGGGGTCCGGATGCCGGAACGGGAACCGGCTTGTCCGCGTAGACGACCAGGCTCTTGCCCAGCAGCGGGTTCAGCAGCCGCTCGGTGGCGCGGGTCGGCCACGGCCGTCATTCCAGGTCCCACACCAGCAGCCGGTGGTAGGCCCGGACCAGCGCGGTGTCCCGGTCCACCCCGACGGCGCACTTGAGCCACCAGTAGGGGGCGTGCAGTGCGTGCGCGTGCGAGGTGTGGGTGGGCTGCAGGCCGGCGGCGGCCAGGCGGTCCCGGAGCTGGTCGCCCCGGTAGATGCGGATGTGGCCGCCCTCGTTGGCGTGGTAGCTGTCCGACAGCGCCCAGCAGATCCGTTCCGGGCCGTAGCGCGGAACGGTGACCGCCAGCCGGCCGCCGGGCCGGAGCACCCGGGCGATCTCTGCCAGTGCCGTCCGGTCGTCGGGGATGTGCTCGAGCACCTCGGAGGCGATGACCCGGTCGACGCTCGCATCGGGCACCGGCAGGGCCCGCAGGTCGCCGCGGGCCGCGCCGGCCGCGGCGCCGGCGGGCGCCTCCCCGGCTGCCGCGATCGCCCCCAGCCACCGGGCGGTGGTCTCCGTCTCGCGCCTCCCCCAGTCGACGGCGAGCACCCGGGCGCCGCGGCGGAACGCCTCGAAGGCGTGCCGGCCCTCACCGCAGCCGAGGTCCAGCACGGTCGTGCCGGGGCCGACGTCGAGCAGGTCGTAGTCGACGGTCAGCACCGGGCAGCCGTCCGGTCCAGCACCTCGGCGTACCAGTCCGCGGTCCGCTCGGCCGTGCGGCGCCAGGTGTAGGCATCGAGCACGCGGGCGCGCCCGGCCCGGCCCAGCTGCTCCTGCAGCGACCGGTGGTCCAGCACCAGCTGCAGCGCCCCGGCCAGCCGGCCGACGTCCCCGGGCGGAACCTGGACCGCCGCGTGCGAGCCGACCACCTCCGGCAGCGCGCCGGCGTCGGTGGTGACCAGCGGGGTGGCGCAGGCCATCGCCTCGACCGCCGGCAGCGAGAACCCCTCGTACAGCGACGGGATGGCGGCCACGGTGGCCGACTGCAGCAGCCGGACCAGCTCCTCCTGCGACACCGGCCCGGTGAACCGGACCGCTGGGGCCAGGCCGAGCCGGTCCACCGCGGCGGCCGCCTGGCCGCCCGACCGGGCCGAGCCCACCACGGTGAGCCGGACCTCCCGTTCGGTGCGCAGCTTGGCGACCGCCTCGAGCAGGTGCACCAGACCCTTGAGCGGCACGTCGGCGCTCGTCGTGACCACGATGGCCGCCGGATCACGGTCGGCCGGAGGCGCCGGCGGCCGGAAGACGCCGGGGTCGATCCCCACCGGGATGACGTCCACCCGGTCGGCGGGCACCTGCATGTGCCGCTCGATGTCGCGGCGGGAGCTCTCCGACACGGTGGTCAGCCCGTCCAGTCGCCGGGCCACCCGGGCCTGCATCGCGGTGAACGCGTACCAGCGGCGCAGCGTCACCCGGCGGCGCCGGGCAGTGGCGGCAGCCAGCTCCAGGTCCCGGTCGATCCGCACCGGGTGGTGCACCGTGGCGACGGTCGGCAGCCCGGCGCGACGCAGCTGGAGCAGGCCGTACCCCAGGGACTGGTTGTCGTGGACGAGGTCGTAGCCGCCGGGCTGCCGGCCCAGCAGCCGGGCCGCCCGCAGGGTGAAGGTCAGCGGCTCCGGGAACCCCGCGGTGCACATGGTCGCCCACTCCAGGACGTCGACCGGGCCGTGGAACTCCCGCAGCCGCGGTACCCGGAACGGGTCGGGTTCCCGGTAGAGGTCCAGGCTGGGCACCCGGGTCAGCGGCACGCCGGCGTCCAGCTCGGGATAGGGCTGGCCGCTGAACACCTCGACCCGGTGCCCGAGCTCGCACAGCTCCCGGGACAGCGCACGCACGTAGACGCCTTGACCGCCGCCGTGCGGCTTGCTCCGGTAGGACAGCAGCGCGACCCGCAACGACCGTCCCATGCCGCGGAACTCTAACGACCGGCCGGGGCCCGGCCCGCCGGCCCGCGGCGCCTGGCAGGGTGCGGGCATGCTGCGACACGTCGTGCTCTTCACCTGGACCGCCGAGACCGGCCCCGAGCGCCGGGCCGAGACGCTGGCCGCGCTCCGGCGGCTGCGCGAGGAGGTCGGTGGGATGGCGGCCTTCGCCGTCGGGCCCGACGCCGGGTTGGCCGACGGCAACGCGCACACCGCGCTGGTCGCGGACTTCCCGGACGCGGAGGCCTTCGGCCGCTACGCCGGCCATCCGCGGCACCTGCAGGTCGTGGCCGAGCACGTGAAGCCGTTCCTGGCCGCGCGGACCGCCGCGCAGTACGAGATCTGACCTCCGGGCACACATCCGGTCAGGCTGCGCCGGCCGGCGCCGCGCACGCCGCGGGCCGTCCACAGCCGATGGTGCTGTCCACAGTCCCGGCGTCTGCCCTTCCCGGGCTCCGGCGGCGGCGCGAGGGTCCTCGGCATGGCCGATCCCCGCATGCCGCCGCTCGTCCGACTCGGTGAGGTCGGCGAGCTCGCCGCCGCGCTGCCGCACCTGCTCGGCTTCCGGCCCGCGGAGTCCCTGGTCGTGGTGAGCCTGCGGGGCCGGCCGGGGCGTGCCGGGGACGGCGGCCGGATCGGGCTCACCGCCCGGATCGACCTGCCGCCGGCGGCCTACCGGCCGGTTGCGGTCGGCCGGCTGGTCGAGGCCATCGGCAGCGATTCGCCCGCCGCCGTGGTGCTGGCCGTCGTCTCCGAGGCGTCCGACGAGGTGGCGCCGCCGGTCGCCGCCGGGACCGGCGCCGGGCGCGGCCGGCCGGGCGGCACGCCGGACCTGCCGCACCGGGCGCTGCTGGAGGTGGCGGTACCGGCCTTCACCGCCGCCGGGGTGCCGGTGCGTGAGTCACTGCTGGTGCGCCGCGGCCGCTGGTGGTCCTACGACTGCGCGGAGTCGTGCTGCCTGCCTGGTGCCGGCACCCCGCTGCCGGCGGGCACCAGCCCGCTCGCGGCCGCCTCCGCGCTCGCCGGGCAGGTGGTCGCCGCCGATCGGGCGGAGCTGGAGCGCAGGATCGCCCCGGTCGGTCTCCTGGCCGCGGCCGGCATGGCCCGGGTGTGCGACGAGGTCGGTTCGCAGCTGGCCGCCCGGACCGACCGGCTCGGCGCAGCGGCGGTGGCCGCGGAGTCCTGGACGTTGCTCGAGGAGGCCGTGCAGCGGCTGGCGCCGGGCACCGTGCGTGCGCTGCCCGATCCGGAGGTCGCCCGGCTGGCGTGGGGCCTGCTCGACGTCGACGTGCGGGACCGCGCGATGGGCTGGGCGCTGGGGTCCTCGGCGGCGGCCGCGGAGGTGCTCTGGACCGAGCTGACCCGCCGGGCACCGGCGCCGCTGGACGCCGCGCCGGCCACCCTGCTCGCGGTCACGGCCTGGGTGCGCGGCGATGGCGCGCTGGCGAACGTGGCCCTGGACCGGGCGCTGTCCAGCCGGCCCGACCACCGGCTGGCCCTGCTGCTGCGCAGCGCCCTGGACGCCTGCATCCCGCCGGCGGACGTCCGCCGGTTGATCCGCGAGAGCCTGGGCTACCGTGCGGCCGGCTGAGAGCCCCGACGACCCGGGTTCTGGCCGCTCAGAGCAGCTCGGGGCGCTGCCACTCCTGGCCCAGCACGTGCTCGGCGAGGAAGGCCAGCACGGTCTCGTACCAGATCCTGCTGTTTCCTGGCGTCACGACCCAGTGGTTCTCGTCCGGGAAGTACAGGAACCGCGACGGCACGCCGCGGCGCTGCAGGTCGTACCAGAGCCGCAGGCCCTCGCCGATCGGCACCCGGTAGTCCTTGTCGCCGTGGATGACCAGCATCGGGGTCCGGATGGCGTCCGCGTAGCGGTGCGGGGAGTTCTGCTCGTACCGCTTCGGCTCGGCCAGCGGGTCGCCGAACTCCTTCTGCCAGTACCAGGCGGCGTCGGTGGTCCCGCTGAAGCTGTCCAGGTGCCAGAGGCTGGCGTGGGTGACGATCGCCCGGAACCGGTCGGTCTGGGTGGCCACCCAGTTGGCCATGTAGCCGCCGAACGACCCGCCCATCGCGGCCGTGCGGGTCCCGTCGATCTCCGGCAGCGCCTCGGCGGCGTCCACGGCGGCCATCAGGTCGGTGTAGGGCGCGCCGCCCCACTCACCCCAGCCGCGCCGGACGAAGTCCTGCCCGAAGCCCTGCGAGAGCGCCGGGTTGGGCAGCAGCACGGCATAGCCCCGGGCGGCCAGCACCCACGGCGTCCACCGCCACGACCAGGAGCTCCAGCTCATCAGCGGGCCACCGTGGATCCACAGCACCAGCGGTGCGGGGGAGCCCGGGCCGGCGCCCTCCGGCAGCACCAGCCAGGACTGCACCCGGGTGCCGTCGGGCGCGGTGGCCTCCAGCTCGCGCAGCGTGCCGGGCAGCGCGGTCAGCGACCCGGGCGAGGGCAGCTCCTCCGGCTGCTGGTCGGTCGCCCGCGGGTCCAGCCGCACCGGTACCGGGGGAGAGGCGTAGGAGGAGCGCAGCGCGTAGAGCGCGCTCCCGTCCCGGGCGACCTGCAGGTCGCTGTAGGCGCCGTCCCGGGTCAACCGCACCGGGGCACCGCCGTCGAGCTCCACCCGGAACAGCGCGTGCCGGCCGTCCTCGTCGGCCAGGAAGTACACCGCCGAGCCGGTGGCGTCGAACTGCGGCGCGGAGGGCCAGCGGTCGAAGCCGGCGGTCAGGTCCCGGGCCTGGCCGGTCGCCACGTCCACCAGCAGGAGGGTGTAGTCCGGCGGCTCGGTGTAGGAGGACGCCGCTTCCCGCACGCAGACCACCGAGAGCCCGTCGGGGGAGAACCGCCCGGCGCCGACGTCGGCCAGCGGGTCGTCCACCAGCGCCCGGGTCTCGCCCGTGGCGACCTCGGTGAGCACCAGCCGGCTGCGCCGCCCGGCCGGCCCGTCCGGTACGTCCTCGCTGCGCAGCACGAAGCGGCCGTCGGGGGAGACGGTCAGGTCGTCCCCGGCGCCGGTGGGCGGGCCGGCGTCGGGGGTGAGGTCCTGCCACTGCACGTCCTCGGCCGGGGTGCCGGCGGCCGGTTCGGCGGGCAGCCGGCCCAGCCAGTACACGTGCGGAGCCGCGGGACCCAGGTCGTGGTCCCAGAAGCGCACGGGATCGCTCTCGTGCAGCACCGCGGTCACGCCGGCGTCCTTGCGCGCCGTCCGCCGGGCCTCGTCGGCCGCGGCGTCGTCGGCGCCGGGCATGGTGGCCGCCAGGACGGCGACCTCCCCGGTGTCGGCGGCGACCGCCACGCTGCCGATCCCCGCGGAGCGCTGCAGCACCAGGCGGGCCTCCCCGCCGGTGGAGGCCAGGCTCCACAGCGCCGGGGTGGGGTCCCCGGCGTCCTTGGTCGCCCCGGGGTCGGGCCGGGCGGAGGTGAACAGCAGGTCGCCGTCCGGGGTGAACACGGGTGCGGACTCACCGGCCGGTCCGCGGGTCAGCCGGCGGGCCTGCCGCCGGCCGGTCGGGTCGACCTCCCACAGGGCCGGCTGCCACTTCTTGCCCTCCGCGTCCAGCGTGGTCACGGTCGTCACCAGCCGGGTTCCGTCCGCGGACAGCGCCAGCCCACCCAGCCGCGGCAGCGCGACGAAGTCGGCGAGGGCGTGGAAGGGGCTCGACGGGGCCGGTCCGGAGGCGGCGTCCCCGCCGGAGCCGTTCCGGGGGTGGCCGGCGGAGGGAGCTGCGGAGTCGCTCACCGGTGCCTTCTCTCTGCGGGTCCGGGCATGGTGGGCTCCGAGCTTAGTGAGCCAGGCGAACGACCGTGCAGTGGCCGGGGCGGTCAGCCGACCCCGGCCGTGGCCGCGGCGGCCGGTACCGCTGCCGGCTCGTCCTCGACCGCGCTGACGAACACGTGCTGGGCGACGCCGGCCTGCAGCGGTGCGCCGTCGACGAGCACCGTGCCGTTGGCCAGCGAGGCGGTGACCCGGGAACCCGGCCGGACGCCCTGCGCGGCGAGCTCGCGCAGCAGGCCGGCGTCCTCCTGGAGCTGCTCGCTGATCCGCCGGATGACCACCTCGCAGCCCTCCGGGGTGGCCGTCGTGGACAGCAGCGTGAGCGCGTCGAGCACCGCGGTGGTCTCACCGCCGAGCGCATCGAGGCCGGGGATCGGATTGCCGAAGGGCGACACCGTCGGGTTCCCCAGCAACGACAGCAGCTTGCGCTCGACCGCCTCGCTCATCACGTGCTCCCACCGGCAGGCCTCCTCGTGCACGTCGGCGTAGTCCAGGCCGATCACGTCGACGAGCAGGCATTCGGCCAGCCGGTGCTTGCGCATCACGGCCGTGGCCAGCGCCCGGCCCTCGTCGGACAGCTGAAGATGCCGGTCGCCCTCGACGGTGAGCAGCCCGTCGCGCTCCATCCGGGCCACCGTCTGGCTGACCGTGGGGCCGCTCTGGTGCAGCCGCTCGGCGATCCGGGCGCGCAGCGGAACGATCCCCTCCTCCTCCAGCTCGAAGATCGTCCGGAGGTACATCTCCGTGGTGTCGATGAGGTCGTTCACGTGCGCTCCTCCGTCAGGTGGGCCCGATCCTACGAGGCGGCCCGACCCCCGAAGGCCGACGCGGGCAGCGTCGTGGGGGCGCCGGGTGCGGCCCGGCACCGGTAGCGTCGGTGCAGCCGGGGTGTCCGCGGGCGCGGGCGCACCGGCCGCGCGCCCGGGGGCCGGTCGCGCGGGCACCGACGAGGGGGTTCGGTGGTCGAGCTCGCACGGGCGCGCTGCAGCAGCACCGCCGGCCCGCCGGCCGGTGCCGGCGGGGAGGGCAGATGAGCGACTCGGTCACCGTCGTCTGGGACGACGCGCTGCTGGGTTACACGATGGGCGGGGACCACCCCATGCACCCGGTCCGGCTGGACCTGACCATGCGGCTGGCCGACTCGCTCGGCGTCCTGTCCGGCAGCCGGGTGCAGCTGCTGCGCCCGACCCCGGCGGACGTGCAGCTGCTGACGCTGGTGCACGACCCGGCGTACCTGGACGCGGTCAGGCGCGCCCCGGCCGACCCCTCCGGAGTCGGGCACGGGCTCGGCACCGACGACAACCCGATCTTCGAGGGCATGTACGACGCCGCGGCCCTGATCACCGGCGGCAGCGTGCTGGCCGCGCAGCAGGTGCACTCCGGGGCCGCGCAGCACGCGGTCAACATCGCCGGGGGCCTGCACCACGCCATGCGGGACGCCGCGTCCGGCTTCTGCATCTTCAACGACGCCGCCGTCGCCATCGCCTGGCTGCTCGCCCAGGGCTACCAGCGGATCGCCTACCTCGACCTCGACGTGCACCACGGCGACGGCGTGCAGGCCGCCTTCTACCGCGACCCCCGGGTGCTGACCGTGAGCATCCACCAGACACCGCTGACCCTCTGGCCGGGCACCGGCTTTCCGGAGGAGACCGGCGATCCGGACACGGCGCTGGGCAGTGCGGTCAACCTGGCGCTGCCCAACGGCACCGACGACTCCGGCTGGCTGCGCGCGTTCACCGCCGTGGTACCCAGCGTGATCCGCGCGTTCTCCCCGCAGATCCTGGTCACCCAGTGCGGCTGCGACGCCCACCACGAGGACCCGCTGGCCGACCTGGCGCTCACCGTGGACGGCCAGCGGGCGTCCTACCGGGCCGTGCACGACCTGGCCCACGAGGTCTGCGACGGCCGCTGGATCGCCCTCGGCGGCGGCGGGTACGGCCTGGTGCGGTGCGTCCCCCGGGCCTGGACCCACCTGATCGCCGAGGCGGCCGGCCGGCCGCTGGACCCGGACACCGAGATCCCGCAGAGCTGGCGGGACGACGTACGGCGCCGCGGACTGCGCGCCGAGCCGCCGGCCACGATGACCGAGGGCGGCTACGTCGGGTTCTCCCGCTGGGACCCGCTCACCGAGAACCGCGTGGACCGGGCCATCCGGCGCACCCGCACGGCCTCCTTCCCCTACTTCGGCCTCGACCCGGACGATCCCCGTGACTGAGCAGCAGACCCCCGACGCGCTCGGCGCGGCCGATCCGACCGGCACCGAGGTGGCAGCCGCGCCCCCGCCGCACTGGGAGGCGGACGTGGTGGCCGCCGACGGCGGCACGGTCCACCTGCGCCCGATCACGCCCGAGGACGCCGACGGCATCGTCGGGCTGATGGAGCGCAGCTCGGACCAGACCAAGTACTACCGGTTCTTCGGGCCGATGCGCCAGCTGTCGGACAAGGACCTGAACCGCTTCACCCACGTCGACCACGTCGACCGGGTGGCCTTCGTGGTGCTGCTGGGCGAGGAGCTCATCGGCGTCGGCCGCTACGACCGCTATCCGGGCACCGACGAGGCGGAGGTGGCGTTCCTGATCGAGGACGCCCACCAGCGGCGGGGGCTGGGCTCGGTGCTGCTGGAGCACCTGGCGGCCGCAGCCCGGGAACGGGGCATCACCAGCTTCGTCGCCGAGGTGCTGAGCCAGAACAGCCAGATGGTCCGGGTGTTCCTGGACGCCGGGTACTCCGCCCGCCGCTCCTACGCCGACGGCGTGGTGCACCTGACCTTTCCGGTCGCCCCGACCGAGCAGTCGCTGGCGGTGACCTACGAGCGGGAGCAGCGCAGCGAGTCCCGGTCCATCGGCCGGCTGCTGACCCCCGGCTCGGTGGCCGTGGTCGGCGCCAGCAACGACGAGACCAAGGTCGGCAACGCGGTGCTGCGGCACCTGCTCGGCTACGGCCTTGCCGGGCCCATCTACCCGGTCAACCCGGCGGTGCGGCACGTGCGCGGGGTGCCCGCCTACGCCGACATCGAGTCGATCCCCGACGACGTCGACCTGGCGGTGCTGGCCGTGCCGGGCGACGAGGTCGCCGGCGTCGTGGAGGCCTGCCGGCGCAAGCGGGTCCGCGGACTGGTGGTCATCACCGGCGGGTTCGGGGAGAGCGGCCCGGAGGGGCTCGCCGCCGAGCGGGCGCTCGTGGCGTCCGCCCGCGCCTCCGGGATGCGCGTGGTGGGGCCGAACTGCCTGGGCATCGTCAACACCGATCC
>JAICZD010000214.1 GCA_025933855.1 Modestobacter sp.
CCCCGGGACCGCCGTCGTGCCGTCGGGGCTCCGCTGAAGCGGAAGTGCAGTGGACCGGACCTGCCGGTGCGCACGCCGTGGCGCGTCGACAGGCCGGTCATCGGGTGCCGCCCGAAGCCGGCCCGGACCTCCAGTTCCACCCTGACCCGGGCGGCATGGCCCACGGCACGGATTCTGCGCAGGAACACCGTCCGCGTCCCGTCCCCGGGGAAGGAGAGGGCGTTGTCGCATTCGATGAGGCCGGTGTCCAGCTGCCAGCGGCCGGGTGCCGCGGCCAGCCGGGTCAGTTCCTCCTGCACCCGCAGGTCGTCGTCCACCGGTTCGCGGGTGTAGCCACCGGGGGGCAGGGCGCGCCGCAGCCGGTCGAGTCCGCGGACGGTCTCGGTGGTCACGGTGCCGAGCGGGCAGCTCAGCAGCTTCGCCGTCGCGGCGGCGGACAGCCCCTCGGCGTACCGGAGCACCACCACCGCGCGCGTCCGCGGCGGGAGCTCGCGGAGTGCACGGGCGAACCCGTCGTTCCCTACCGGGGCGCCGGGTTCCGCTGCGCACTCGATGACCTGCTCGGCGCGCAGCAGGGAGGTGCGGCGGCGGGTGGCGGTCGCGGCCAGGCTGCCGAGCACGGTGGCGGAGGGGTCGCCGTCACGAACCAGGCGCCGCCATCTGCGGGATGCCCGGGCGAGGACGGCCTGGACCAGCGACTCGGCGGTCGTCCGGTCCCCGGTCAGCAGCAGCGCCGTCCGCAGCAGGGCCGGCCGCCGGTCGGCGAGGAAACGGCGGAAGGACAGCTCGTCGTCCCCGCGCACCCGACCTCCCTCCCGCTTCCTTCCCGGGCCCCGCGGCCTCGGCCGGTCGAGTGTCCGCCCGGCGCGAACGCGGCCGCTCGCCGTCGAGCCCTGGCCCTGACTCGCGGTTTCCGGCAGACAAGATCACGCTGCAGGTGTGAGCTGGACCAGCCGGATCCGCCGAGGCCAGGGCCATGTTCCGCGACTGCGAGTGTGCGCCGTCCGGGCGCTGTGCGTGCCGGTGCTGGTCGCCGGCACCGCGGGGGCGTGCACCAACGCCGATGAGCCCGAGGTCCGCCACGTGGCGGAGTCCTTCGCCGGCGCCGATCCGGCCGGGCGCTGCCAGCTGCTGGCCGCGTCCACCCGTACCGCGCTGGAGCAGGACGATTCGTCGCCCTGCCCCGCGGCTGTCGCCGGGCTCCCGCTGGGCAGCGGCGAGGTCCGGTCCGTCGAGGTCTGGGGCCAGGACGCGCTGGTCCACCTCAGCGACGACTCGATCTTCCTCACCCGTGGCCCGAACGGCTGGCAGGTCAGCGCGGCGGCCTGCCGGCCCGACGGGGAGCGTCCCTACGTGTGCCAGCTGGAGGGGTCGTGAGGGGTGTCCGGGCGATGTTCGTGACCTATCTGGTCGTCATCGCCGTCGGTGTGGCGTACTGCGTGACGCTGGGCCTGCTGGGTCGGTGAGCGGAGTGCGCGGCGCCGTCAAGGCCAACGGGCTGAGCATCGGCTTCGGCCTGCTCTTCCTGGCGACCCTGGTCGGGCAGGCGCTGGCCGGGGTCGCCGAGTTCAACGACGAGCGGCTGGGCGAGGGGCTGCCGGCGATCACGCTCGCCCGCTACCTCACGTCGTCCACCTTCGGCGTCGACGTGATGGAGAACTGGCAGTCGGAGTACCTGCAGTTCTTCCTCTACGTCTTCGCCACCGTGTGGCTGGTGCAGCGCGGATCGCCGGAGTCCAAGCAGCTGGACGAGGTGGGCCCGGAATCCGACGAGGAGCAGCGGGTGGGCGAGCACGCCGATGCCGACTCACCGGCGTGGGCCGCGGCCGGCGGCTGGCGGACCGCGTTCTTCTCCCGCTCGCTGGGCTTCGTGATGGGCGGGATCTTCCTGCTGACCTGGTCGGCGATGTCGGTGGCCGGCTGGGCCGCCTTCAACGACGAGCAGCTGAGCAGCCACCAGGACCCGGTGAGCTGGCTGGGCTATCTCGGCCAGGCCGACTTCTGGAGCCGGACGTTCCAGAACTGGCAGTCGGAGATGCTCGCGGTCGGGTCGATGGCCATCTTCGCCGTGTTCCTGCGGCAGCGGGGTTCACCGGAGTCCAAGGACGTCGGTGCCGCGCACGCCCTCACCGGCGAGTCCGGCTGAGCCTGCCCGGGTGCAGCGCGGCGAACTCGCCGGGCGTCATGGCGGTGACCTTGGCGAAGTCGCGGATGAAGTGCGGCTGGTCGGCGTAGCCCAGCACCGCGGCCACCTCGCTGAGCGGAGTGGACCGGGTGCGCAGCCGCTCGGCCGCCTCCTGCAGCCGGCGGCGCTGGATCAGCCACTTGGGGGTCAGGCCCAGCCGGCGGGAGACCAGCCGCTGCAGCGCCCGTTCCGAGAGGCCGAACTCGGCGCAGACCTGCGCCACCCGGACGACGTCGCTGCGGGACTCCACATAGGCCACCAGGCGGTTCACCAGCTCGCCCTCGGCGTCCACCGGCAGGTACGGCCGGAGGACCTCGCCGAAGGCGTCCATGGCGGCCCGATGGGCGGCACCGGACGCGGGCTCGCCGGACATGACGTCGCGGACCCGGTCGGTCAGCCGCGCCCCCGCCGGGCCGAGGACGTCGCCGACGTCGACGAACCGGTCGGTGTAGGCGGCCATCCGGGTGCGTGCCAGCAGGAACCCGGCGGCCGGCGCGCACATCAGCCCGACCGCCCAGCCGTCCCCGGTCAGGGTGGTCGTGGACAGCCCCGACGCGACCCCGTAGAAGCGCGCGTAGTCGGCGGAGATCACCAGCAGCGACACCGGGTACTGCAGCACCTTCTGCGGCGCCTCCCGCCCCGGCGGCACCGACCAGACCGGTATCCAGAACCGCTGCAGCAGCTCCCGGAACTGCGGGTCGGGCTCGTACCGGAACATGACGTGGGAGGCGTCCCGGGGGTCCTTGAGGTGGGCGCGCTCGATCCGGTCCATCGGCGTCGGCGCAGGGATTCCGGCGCTGTCGGGTTTCATCAATCCGCCAGGATGCCGGACTTCCTAGCGTTCCGGCCATGACTTCCACCGTTCCGGACGAGACCCCGATCCAGACGCTCTACGACACGACGTCCGACGCCCTGGCCGCCGTCCTCGACGCCGTGCCCGAGGAGGGCTGGGCGGCTCCCTCGCCGTGTGCCGGCTGGTCGGCGCGGGACGTCGTGGCGCACCTGATCGACACCGAGCGGGATTTCCTGACCGGGCACGGCGCCGATCTCGGTGCCGCCCCGGATCTCGACGCCGGCCCGGCGACCGCCTGGCGGCAGCACAGCAAGGCGGTCGCCGAGGCCCTCGCCGACGGCTCGCTGCCCGGCACGGCGTACGACGGCCACTTCGGGCGGACGACGGTCGGCGACACCCTGGCGCAGTTCTACGTCTTCGACCTGGTCGTGCACCGCTGGGACATCGCCACCGCGGTGGGCGCCGACGCCTCCCTCACCGACGCCGAGCTGGACCGGATCGAGGCCGGCGCGGACGGCTTCGGCGACGCGCTCTACCTGGACGGCGTCTGCAAGCCCGGCGTCGAGGCTCCCGCGGGCGCCGGCCGGGCGACGCGGATCCTGGCCCGGCTCGGCCGGCGCGGCTGAGGCGGTCCCCGGGGCGCGACGTCAGCCGCGCGAGCCGCCGGTCCCGCGGGCGGCGTACCAGTCCGCGAGCCGGGTGAACCCCTCCTCGAGGCCCACCGTCGGCGCCCAGCCGAGGGCCGCGCGGGTCCGCCGTTGGTCGAACCAGTGCGCCGTCGCCAGCTGCTCGGCCAGGAAGCGGGTCAGCGGCGGGGTGGTCCGCCGCCGGGTCGCCGACCACACCACGTCCACCGCGGCGCCGGCCGCCCAGGCGGCCAGGAACGGCACCCGGTGGCGCGGCCCGGGAACACCCGCGGCCCGGCACAGCCGGGTGAGGATGTCCAGCACCGGGCGAGGCTCGCCGTTGGACACCACCAGCGGCTCGCCGTGCACCGGGCCGCACGCGTCGACGGCGGCCACCAGCGCGGCGGCGGCGTTGTCCACGTAGGTGGTGTCGATCAGCGCCGCGCCCGAGCCGAGCACCGGCAGCCGCCCGGCGCGGGCCCGGGTCACCAGCCGTTCCACCAGCTGGGTGTCGCCCGGGCCCCACACCAGGTGCGGGCGCACGGCCAGCACCGGCAGGTCGGGGCAGTCCGCGGCCAGCGCCGCCCGCTCGGCGACGGCCTTGGACCGCGCGTAGTGCCCCCGGGCCCGGGCCGGGTCCGCGGGCTCGGCGCCCACGCCGGACAGCGCCGCGCCGGCGTGCGCCACCGACGGCGAGGACACGTGCACCAGCCGCCCGACGCCGGCCGCCCGGCAGGCGGACAGCACGGTGCGGGTGCCGTCGACGTTGGCCCGGGCGTACTCGGCCCACCGGCCGACCACGTCGACCTTCGCCGCCAGGTGCAGGACGGCGTCCCGGCCCCGGACCGCCCGCCGGACGGCGGCGGGATCGGTGATGTCCCCGAGCACCTCGGCGCACGGCAGCCCGGCCGGCCGGCGCTGCAGCACCGTGACGTCGTCCCCGCGCCGCACCAGGGCCTGGGCCGTCGCCCGGCCCAGCATGCCGCTGGCGCCGGTCACCAGCACCCTCATCGGTCCCAGGGCAGCCGGGCCCCGGCGAGCACCCGCGCGACCCGCTCGGCGACCGCCCGCCGGTCGACCTTGGACTGGTGCCGCACGTCGACCGGCAGCTGCCGCGCCACCAGCACCGCGGCGACGTCCACCCCGGCGACCTCCCGGACGGCGTCGGCCAGCTCCGCGGCAGCCGGTGCCCAACCGGCCCGCCGCGCGGAACCCGGGACCCGGCGGCGGCCGCGGGCCGCCGGGGGGACGACGACGGCGACGACCACCTGCGCGCCGACCGGGCCCACCCCGACGACGGCGGCCGCCGCGACGCCGGCCAGCCGCTCCACGCGCTGCTCGATCCCGACCGGCGTCACCACACCGGCGGCGGTGGCGATCACGTGCGGCAGCCGGCCCTCGATCCACAGCCGGCCGGCGGGGTCCAGGTGCCCCACGTCGCCGGTGCGGTGCCAGCCGGGGTCGCGGGAGGACGCCCGCTCGGTGGCCCACAGCGCGTCGTACCGCTCCTTGACGTGCGCGGCACGCACGCACACCTCCCCGGTGCAGCCGGGAAGGTCGGTCAGCGGCCCGTCGGCCGCGCCCTCGGCCGACAGCGGGCTGAGCCGTACCTCCACCCCCGGCAGCGGCCGGCCGACGCAGACGCCGTTGCCCGGCCCGGCCGCCACGATCTCCGCCGCCGAGACGTCGGTGACCGGCAGCGCCTCGGTCATCCCGTAGGGCGTGTGCGCCTCGGCGGCCGGTAGCACCGTCCGCAGCGAGTCCAGCAGGGCCACCGGAACGGGGGCGCCGGCCGACATCAGCAGGCGCACCGAACCCAGCGCCGCGCGCTGCCCGGCGGTCAGCCCGGCGGCGGTGGCGGCCACCCGGCGCAGTGCCGCCGGGGAGGCGAACACCACGGTCGCCGCGACCGCGGCCGCCGCGTCGGCCAGCGCGGCGGCGGTCAGCGTGCCCGGTGCCGTGACGTCGACGTCCGGCACCGCCGAGCCGATGCCGAGGGCCGGCCCGAGCAGCGCGAAAGGGGCGAAGGCGGCGACCAGCCGGTCGTCGGGCGCGAGCCGGTAGGTGGCGCGCACCAGGTCCAGCTGGGCCAGCACCTGGCGCGCGGTGTAGACCACCCCCTTGGCCGGGCCGGTCGCGCCCGAGGTGAAGACCACGGCGCACTCGTCGTCGCCG
>JAICZD010000295.1 GCA_025933855.1 Modestobacter sp.
AGCGGGGCCGCGACCAGGATCACGGCCAGCAGGACGAGCCCGGCGATCTTCTCCAGCGGTGACGCTCCTAGGGTCGCGACCAGGGTTGGAACCGTGATCGAGAACCCGACGCCGTGCCCCGTACGCGTGGACGCCGTCCCAGCACCGTCGGGCGGCCCGTCCGGGACCGGCTCCCGCTGGACCGGCGGACGGGTCGCCGCCATCGTCCTGGGCGCGGTGCTGCTCTTCCTGGCCACCGGTCTCCTCGCGGCTGGCGGTGGGCTGCTCGCCGCCGACAGCACCCACCGCGAGGGCGCCTACCTGATGGGCGGGCGGTCCACGATCAGCAGCGACCGGTACGCGGTGACCAGCGACGGCATCCGCCTCGAGGGCGCCGGCTTCCCGTGGGCCGCCGACAACCTCATCGGCACGGCCCGGCTCGAGGCGACCGCCCTCGAGCCGGGCACCGCACTCTTCGTCGGCGTCGCGCCGACGGCGGAGGTCCAGCAGTACCTCAGCGGTGCGGGACACCAGCGGGTCGCCGACCTCGGGATGGGCATGGGGCGGACGGCACCGAGGCTCACCGCCGACATCCCCGGCGGGGCGCCCGCGGTCGCGCCGGGCGCGGCGGACATCTGGACCGCTCGGGCCACCGGCCCGACAGCATCCCTGACCTGGCATCCGGCACCTGGCGACTGGACGGTCGTCCTGATGCGGGCCGACGGCGGGCCGGGTGTCGCTGCCGCCGTCCGGGCGGGGGCCACCGTCCCGGGGCTGTCCTGGCTGGCCGGCGGGCTGCTCACCGGAGGCGCCGTCCTGTTCGTCGCCGGTGGCCTGCTGATCGGCCTGGCGGTGCACCGGGTGCAGCAGCCGCCTCCTTCCTACCCGTCGGTGCCACGGACGCCCGAGCCGCGCGACCCGGTGGACCCCGGCGCCGGGCAGCCCACCCCGGCGCCGCCGGTGCTCAGCACCCGGCCGTGAGCCGGACAGTGCGGGAACCGACGTCCCCCACAGCCGGACCTGATACACCGGTCGCCTACCCGACCAACGGAACCAGTGCAGCCGAGGAGGCCGCCATGGAGGCGGGAACGACGTCAGCTGTGGCGGAGCAGGCACGGTCCGGCGCGGTCGGGGAGGGCCGGCGGCCGGGAGCGGCCGTGGACGCTTCCGGGCCGCTGGGGCCGGATGAGCTCCGGTTGATCGACGCCTACTGGCGGGCGGCGAACTACCTGTCGGTCGGGCAGATCTACCTGATGGACAACCCGCTGCTGGCCGAGCCGCTGGCGCCCGCGCACGTCAAGCCGCGGCTGCTCGGCCACTGGGGGACGACGCCGGGTCTGAACCTCGTCTACGCGCACCTGAACCGGGTGATCCGGGCGCGCGATCTAGCGGCGATGTACGTGATCGGCCCCGGACACGGGGGCCCGGGGATCGTCGCGAACGCCTACCTGGAGGGGACGTACAGCGAGGTCTATCCGCACATCGGGCGGGACACCGACGGGCTGCGCCAGCTGTTCCGGCAGTTCTCCTTCCCGGGCGGCATCCCCAGTCACGTGGCGCCGGAGACCCCCGGCTCCATCCACGAGGGCGGCGAGCTGGGCTACGCGCTGGTTCACGCCTACGGCGCAGCCTTCGACAACCCCGACCTCGTCGTCGCCTGCGTGGTGGGGGACGGCGAGGCAGAGACCGGTCCGCTGGCCGCCAGCTGGCACTCGAACAAGTTCCTCGACCCGGCCCGCGACGGCACGGTGCTGCCGATCCTGCACCTCAACGGCTACAAGATCGCCAACCCGACGGTGCTCGCCCGGATCCCCGAGGAGGAGCTGCTGGAGCTGCTGCGCGGGTACGGGCACCGGCCGATCGTGGTGGCCGGGGACGACCCGGCGGCGGTGCACCAGGCGATGGCGGCGGCGCTGGACGACGCGCTGGACGACATCGCCGGCATCAAGGCCCGGGCCCGGGCGGGGGACGTCACCCGCCCGGCAGCGCGACCGACATGGCCGATGATCGTGCTCCGCACGCCGAAGGGCTGGACCGGCCCGGACGTCGTCGACGGGGTGCAGGTCCAGGGGACCTTCCGCGCGCACCAGGTGCCGCTGGCAGCGGTGCGGACCGATCCCGGGCACCGAGCGCAGCTGGAGGCGTGGCTGCGCAGCTACCGGCCCGAGGAGTTGTTCGACGGCAACGGCGCGCTGCGGGCCGACCTGGCCGCGCTGGCACCCGTGGGGGACCGGCGGATGAGCGCGAGTCCCCACGCCAACGGCGGCGCCCTGCTCACCGAGCTGCTGCTGCCCGACTTCCGCGACTACGCCGTCGACGTCACCCAGCCCGCCACCGCGACGAGCGAGGCCACCCGGGTGACCGGGCAGTTCCTGCGCGACGTCGTGCGGCGCACCCCGCGCACCTTCCGGGTGAGGGGGCCGGACGAGACCGCCTCCAACCGGTTGTCCGCGCTGTTCGAGGCCACCGACCGAGCCTGGGACGCCGAGACGGTGCCCGGCGACGACCACCTGGCGCCGGACGGCCGGGTGATGGAGGTGCTGTCCGAGCACCTGTGCCAGGGCTGGCTGGAGGG
>JAICZD010000161.1 GCA_025933855.1 Modestobacter sp.
ACCTCGGCCCGTTCCGGATCGGTGAACAGGCGCGCCTCCTCGACCGTGACGCCGGGCATCTCGCCGACGGTGAGGAACGCTCCGTCACGTCCGGCGAAGACCTCGCGGTGCATCTCGGCGAGGAACTCGTGGATCCGCGGCCCGCACAGGTAGGACGCCGACCCGTCACCGAACGGCGTCCCGGGGATCGGCGGGCCGTCGGTGAGCGAGCCGTCCGCGGCGACGTCCTTGGAGATCATGTTGATCACGTCCATCCGGAAGCCGTCGACCCCGCGGTCCAGCCACCAGCGCATCATCGCGTACACCGCCTGCCGGACCTCCGGTTCCTCCCAGTTCAGGTCCGGCTGGCGGCGGTCGAACAGGTGCAGGAAGTACTCCCCGCCGGCCGGGTCGAGCTCCCAGGTGGAGCCGGAGAAGAACGACTGCCAGTTGGTCGGCTCCGCGCCGGGCTGCCCGGCCGCCATCCCGGCCCGCGGCGGCCGCCACCAGTACCAGTTCCGTCTCGGTGACGTCCGCGACGCCCTGCTGTCGGTGAACCACGGGTGCTCGTCGCTGGTGTGGTTGACCACCAGGTCCATCACCAGCTTCATCCCGCGGTCGTGCACCTCGGCGAGCAGGGCGTCGAACTCCGCCAGGGAGCCGAAGACCGGGTCGATGTCCTGGTAGTCGCTGATGTCGTAGCCGTTGTCGGCCTGCGGCGAGGAGTACACCGGGGACAGCCACAGGACGTCGACGCCCAGGTCGGCCAGGTGGTCCAGCCGCTGCCGGATGCCGCCCAGGTCGCCGATCCCGTCGCCGTCGGAGTCGGCGAAGGAGCGCGGGTAGATCTGGTAGACCACCGCGGCGGTCCACCACGGTGCGGCGGCGTCGGCGGGCACGTCAGCCGAGCTCGGGGCGGCGCCGGCCGAAACCGGTCGCCTGCTCGAAGGCGTGGGCCACCTCGAGCAGCCGCCGGTCGGCCCGCGGGGCGGCGACGACCTGCAGCCCGACCGGCAGACCGTCGGAGGTGAAGCCGCCGGGCAGCGACAGCGCCGGGCAGCCGGTCGCCGAGATGAGGGTGCACGACCGCATCCAGCCCAGGTAGTCCTCCATCGGGACGCCGGCGACCTCGGTGGGGTACTCCTGCTCGACCGGGAAGGGCGGGACCTGGGTGGTCGGGGCGAGCAACACGTCGTAGCGGTCGAAGAACTCCACGACCCGCTCGTAGAGCCGGGTGTGCGCGATCTCGGCGCGGCCGACGTCCGCGCCGGTCAGCTCCGCGCCGCGGCCGGCGTTCCAGCGGATCGTCTCCTTGACCGCCTCCGGGTCCTTCCGCACCAGGTCTCCGAAGGTGGCCTCGAACAGCCACGCCCGGAGCACGCCGAAAACCTCGTCGGCGCCGCGCAGGTCCGGGCAGTCCTCCTCCACGGTGGCGCCCAGGTCGCCGAAGACGCCCAGTTGCGCGGTGAGCACCTCGGTGATCACCGGGTCGACCGGGACCCGGCCACCCAGGTCGGGCGCCCAGGCCACCCGCAGCCCGGTCAGCTCGGTGGGCAGCGGCGCGGCGAAGACGGCGGGGTCGCCGGTCAGCGAGATGGGCACCCGGGGGTCCGGGCCGGCCAGCGCGGACAGCGTCAGCGCGACGTCCCCGACCGTGCGGCCCATCGGCCCCTGCACCGACAGCTGTGACCAGCCCATCGCCGCGGGGTGGGTCGGCACCCGCCCCGGCGTGGGCCGCAGGCCGACCACGTTGCAGAAGGCGGCCGGATTGCGCAGCGACCCACCCATGTCACTGCCCTCGGCCAGCGGCACGAGGCCGGCGGCGAGCGCCGCGGCCGCGCCGCCGGAGGATCCGCCGGCCGACAACCCGTGCCGGTAGGGGTTGTGGGTGGGGCCGAAGACGGGGTTGAACGTGTGCGAGCCGGCGGCGAACTCGGGCACGTTGGTCTTGCCCACCCGGATCGCGCCGGCGGCCTTGAGCCGGGACACCACCAGCTCGTCGTGCGCCGGCACGTTCCGGGCGTGCAGCGGCGAGCCCCACGTGGTCAGCATGCCGCCAGTGGCGTGGGTGTCCTTGTGCGCGACGGGCAGGCCGTGCAGCGGGCCGACCTCCTCGCCGGCGGCGAGCGCGGCGTCCGCTGCGTCGGCCGCGGCGCGGGCACCGTCGGCGTCGAGGGTGACGATCGCGTTGATCGCCGGGTTCACGGCCTCGATGCGCGCCAGGTGCGCCTCGAGCAGCTCACGCGCGGAGATCTCGCGGGCGAGCACCAGGGCGGCGAGCTCCGTGGCCGGCCGCCAGCACAGGTCGTCGGGGTCCGGTGTGGTCACCAGCCGAGATTGGCACGGGACGGCGGCGCCCGCGCCCCGGGTGCTGCCGCCGCCGTCGGTCAACGGGTCACCGCGCCGGCCGGGACGACCAGGGTCAGCTGCCGGTCGCTGCGATGTTCCACGTGCAACCCGGCCCGGCGCAGCAGCGCGCGCAGCCGGACGACGGTGTCCGGCTCGGCCGTCGTGGTCGCCAGCAGCCGGGCGAGCCGGCCCTTGTGCGCCTTGTTGAAGTGGCTCACCACCGCCCGGCCGCCGTCCGGGCGCTCGCTGAGCACCTGCACCGTGACCGCCTCGGGCACCGGGGCGAGGTCGGCGTAGGCGCCGGAGCGGAGGTCGACGACGAGATCGCCGGACCCGCCGAGCGCGGCGGACAGCACCGGCTTCCACAGCGTCCGCAGCGACGGCAGCCCGGGCAGGGCGGAGCCGGCGGACAGCCGGTACGCCGGGATCGGGTCCTCGGCCCGGACGACGCCGAACAGCGCCGACCCCACCGCCAGCCGCCCGGCGGCGCGACGCCGCTGGGCACGGGTCATCGAGCCGATGTCCAGCGCGTCGTAGAGGACCCCGGTGTAGCGCTCGATGGCCGGCAACGTGGGGCTGGTGCGGAGTGCGGCGTTGCGGGCGATCTCGCCGTCCTGGGCGGGGGACAGGCGCAGCGCCGCCCGGGCCGCGGGGACGTCGGTGGACAGCCCGACCAGCGCGTCCACCAGCTGGGCGCGGACCGGGGTGAGCTCCGGTGCGCCGAGCGCGGCCAGGTCCAGCGCCGGGCCGCGGCCGCCGGGGTGCTTGGTCTCCGAGGGGGGCAGCAGCATGAGCACGAGAGGCAACCGTAGGTGCCGGCGGTAGCTCGCTCCGCGCCCGGTCTGCCCCGGCCACGAGGGCGGACCCCCGTGCCGTCCTCTACCGTGCTCGAACATCGCGGTGCGAACCACGCCCCGATAGGCCCCGGAGGTTCGCTGGTGCTCGTCCTGGACTCCGCGGCGGTCTCCTCGACCGGCCCGCGCCCGGACAACCAGGACTCCGCCTGCGCCGCGCCGCTGCTGATGGTCATCGCCGACGGGGTGGGCGGCAACGTCGGCGGTGCGGTCGCGTCCTCGCTGGTGGTCAACTGGCTGGCCCCGCTCGGCACCGGCCGGTCGGTGGACGGCGGGCCGGCCCGTGGGCCCGGCGACCTGGTGCGCGTCGTGGCCGGGGCCAACGACCGCATCCGCGCGGCCTACACCGAACGTCCGCGGCTGCGGAGCATGGCCACCACGATGACCGCGGTGTACGCCGACGGCGAGGGGCTGCTGCTGGCGCACATCGGCGACTCCCGCGGGTACCAGCTGCGGGCCGGGGCGCTGGTGCAGCTGAGCACCGACCACACCCTGGTGCAGGCGATGATCGACGCCGGTGAGCTGACCGTCGAGGAGGCGCGGGTGCATCCGCAGCGCTCGGCGGTCTACGCCGCGCTGCACGGCGGGGGCGACGAGGACGTGGCCGGGATGGACCTGCTGCGGCTGGACGCGCAGCCCGGTGACCGGCTGATGGTGTGCTCGGACGGGCTGTCCGACGTGATCCGGCCGGATCGGATCGGTCAGCTGCTGGCCGGTGCGGCCGGCCCGGCGGAGGCGGCGGCAGCGCTCCGCGACGCCGCGCTGGCCGGCCCGCCGACGGACAACATCACCGTGGTGGTGGCCGACGTGCGGGAGGCAGCTCCGGATGAGCCGTGGTTGGCGGCGGCGAAGCCGTGCACGGTCGGTGCGGCGGTCGACTTCCGGGAGGAGACGGCCGAGGCGCTGGAGGCCCTCTGGCCGGGCCGCGGGGGTGGCTCGGCCGGCTAGACCCGTGTTCATGCGGCGCGCCGGCGGACGCTGTCGCGGTGAGCCATCAGCGCCCACACGACGTGGTGCAGATCCATCCGTTCACCGTCGGACGGCAGTGCGGCCGGCAGGTCGCGCGCCGAGCCGAGGAGATCACCCAGCAGGGGGTCGGCGTACGGGTCAGGCCGTGCGGCGGTTCCGCGGAACCGTGCCCCGGCGGTTGCACCCAGGACGGCCCGCGGCCCGGCCTCGGCAGTGGGGCGGCGCCCGACCGTGGCGTCGATCGGGTGCACACCGCGGAAGGCGTCCAGGTCCGGCTCGGGCATGCCTGGCTCCTCGCCGTCCGTCCAGGGCTCGGTGAAGGCGAGGTCGGCGGCGCCCCACACCCGACGGCCGTCCGGGGTGGTGACCACCAGCCGGCCGTCGAGTCGAGCGACGGTCAGCTGCTGGTCGTGGACCAGCCCGTGGTCGACGTCGCACAGCAGCACCATGTTCGAGACGTCGGTGCGCCCACCGAAGAGCCAGGCGCGCAGGTGATGGGCGTGCAGCCGCTCGATCCGCGTCTCGGTGCATCCTGGCCGGGCGCGGCCACCGTCGCGGAGGAGCAGGGCGCGGCGCTGGGCGCGGGTGGCGTAGCGGCGCACCCGGCCCTGGGCGAGCACCTCCGGCCCGGCGGTGACGATGGCGGTGACCGCGGCGTCGCACGCCAGGCGGCGGGCCCGGGCCGGGGTGATCGACGGCCCACCCTCCAGGTGGGCCCGGCCGGCGGCCTCATCGTCGGCCAGCACGGCCGCGTCCACCACGACCACCACCTCCCGCCGCGGCGGGTCACCTGCTCTCCGGTCGGCATCGGCCGCCGCGGACGCCAGCAGGGCGAGCGCCCGGCATCGACGGACGGTCATCCCTTCCCGGGGCGGTTCGTCCGGATCCCCGCCCGGCTCCTCGGCCGCCGCGCTCTCCTCGGCAGCCGCGCCGGAGCCCACGGTGGGCCCGGGGGAGTCGGCCGCGGTTCTCCGGCGCGCGGCTCGGTCCCGTCGGGCATCCCGCTCGGCCAGCGAGTCGATGGACGCGAGCAGCGCCGTGCCCTGCTCGGCGTCCATCCGGATGTGCAGGGACAGCATGCCGTCGTCGTCGAAGGACCAGGTGAACCGGCGGCGCTCGGCGACCCGGGCCGCGTCCACGTCGTCGGCGCGGCGCCACGCCCGGACCGTGCGCTCGACCTGGGACGCCGTGGCGTGCCGGGCGAACTCGACGAGTTCGGCCTCGGTGCCGGGCTCGGCCACCCGGGTCAGCGCCCGAACCTTGGAGTAGGACAGCTCGCCGTTGCCGAAGGCCGCCTCCACCCCCGGCAGCCGGCGCAGCGCCCGGGCGACGCGGACATGCTGGCGCGCCGTGCCGGGGGTGAGGCCGCACTGCCACGACAGCCAGTGGGCGCAGGAGGAGATGCCGACGCCGGCCCAGCCGTCGCGCTCGTCGAACTCCCCGACCAGCCGCAGCCACGCCGCGGTGGCGGCTGCCAGCCGCACTGCGCCGGCGCAGATGCGCGCGGCGAGCCGATCCAGTGGCTCCGCGGCCGACGGTGACGGGGGAGCGGACTCGGCGGCGGCCAGATCATCGATCATGCGTTCGAAAGTATCGGGAGGGGCTGACAGTTCCGGGCCGCGCAGTGGAGTCGCCGCCGCGGGGCGGTTCCGCGGAACCGCCCCGCGAAGCGGCTGACGGACGAGGTCAGTCGGCGAGGTCCACCACGACGGGGGCGTGGTCGCTGGCGCCCTTGCCCTTGCGGGCCTCGCGGTCGATGCGTGCGTCGACCACCCGGTGGGCCAGCGCGGGGCTGCCGAGGATGAAGTCGATCCGCATGCCCTCCCGGCGGGGGAACCGGAGCTGGGTGTAGTCCCAGTACGTGTACACCCCGGGCCCCGGGGTGTGAGGGCGGACCACGTCGGCGTAGCCGGCCTCGACCACGCCGCGGAACGCTGCCCGCTCCGGCTCGCTCACATGGGTGGAGTGCGCGAACTGCGAGACGTCCCAGACGTCGTCGTCCTGCGGAGCGATGTTCCAGTCGCCGACCAGCGCCACCTGCGCCTCGCCGTCCTCGGTCAGCCAGCCGCCGGCGGTGCGCCGCAGCGCTTCCAGCCAGGCCAGCTTGTAGTCGTAGTGCGGATCGCCGAGTTGCCGGCCGTTGGGCACGTACAGGCTCCACACCCGCACGCCGCCGCAGGTCGCGCCCAGCGCCCGTGCCTCGGGGGCGGGGTCGACGCCGTCCTTGGCCGCCCAGGACGGCATCCCGGGGAACCCGACCTGCACGTCGCCGAGGCCCACCCGCGAGAGGACGGCGACGCCGTTCCACTGCGAGTGCCCGACGTGCGCCACCTCGTAGCCGAGTTGCCGGAAGGCGTCCTCGGGGAACTGGTCGTCGCGGCACTTGGTCTCCTGCAGCGCCAGGACGTCGACGTCGCTGCGCTGCAGCCAGCCGACCACCCGGTCGGCACGGCTGCGGATGGAGTTCACGTTCCAGGTGGCCAGGCGCACGATCGCTCAGCCTATGGAAGTCCGAGGGCGGTCCTAGTTCAGGCCTGGACCAGCGGGCGGATCTCCTCGTCCGACCGGGCCTGCATGCGGGCCCGCATCCGGTCGCGGCTCTCCACGAACTTGGTCGCCTGCGCGTCCAAACCGGCCAGGAACTCGGCCAGGTCGGTGCGGGCCTGCTCACCCACCGGGCCGAACCCGGTGCGCTCGAACACCTTCCACGCCCGCAGCACCGGCTGGATGACCTCGTCGTGGTGCAACCGCAGGTCGTAGATGCCGGCCTTGGCGATCAACACCGAGTTCTTCCGGAAGCCGGCCATCGTGGCGCCGGGCATCTCGAACCGGATGACCTCGTCGGCCACCGCGCGCATCGTCTCGTCCGGCGCGATGTCGAACGCCGCGTCGACGATGTTGCGGTAGAAGACCATGTGCAGGTTCTCGTCCTTGGCGATCCGGGCGAGCAGCTTGTCCGCGATCGGGTCGCCGGAGGCCCGGCCGGTGTTGCGGTGGCTCACCCGGGTGGCCAGCTCCTGGAAGGACACGTAGGCGACGGCCTCCAGCGGGGTCTTGTCCCCGGAGTCGTAGCCCGAGGTCATGTAGTCCATCCGGGCGCGCTCGAGCTCGACCGGGTCGACGCCGCGGGTGACGACGAGGTAGTCGCGCAGCGCGATGCCGTGCCGGTTCTCCTCCGCCGTCCACCGGCCCACCCAGGTGCCCCAGGCGCCGTCCCGGCCGAAGCGGGTGGCGATCTCGCGGTGGTAGCTGGGCAGGTTGTCCTCGGTGAGCAG
>JAICZD010000038.1 GCA_025933855.1 Modestobacter sp.
TGCCGCCACCGCACGCCGTCAGCGCCATCGCGCCGGCGACGCCGGTGGCGAGGAGCAGCGAGCTCGTCTTCCTCAACTTCACGTTCGATTGCCTCCTCGACCCGCCTGCGCGGGAGGGACCGACCAGATGTGACCAACCCGGGTGACCGGGCGGGACGGGGGACGTACGGCACCACCTGGCGGACAGCTGTCATCGGCCGGGCCACCAGAGGGCGACGGATGGACCCTAGGCACGTCCGGAGAAGGCCGTCCATCGCCGTCACCAAGTTGTGATCTTCGCTCACGGACGCCGCCGCGGCGCCGAACGATCGGTACTTGTCGGAGGCTTCCGCCTCACTTTTTCCGGTCTCATCCTGCCCACCGCGACGAGTTGACGGGCCGCCCTTCCCACGGGCCTCAGTGGCACCGCGCGCCACCGCCGTCCCGCGCGGGGTGTGGGCCGGGCCGGGCCGGGGTAGTCCGGATGGTCCTGTAGTCGATCGCGAGGAGCACCCATGAGCGGCATGGACAAGATGAAGAACAAGGCGGAGGAGCTGTCCGGTCAGGGCAAGGAGGCCGCCGGCAAGGCGACCGACAACCGCGACCTCGAGGCCGAGGGGAAGGCCGACCAGGCCTCCGGCAACCTGAAGCAGGCCGGCGAGAAGGTCAAGGACGTTTTCAAGTGACCCCGCGCCCCGCTCCGGCGGGGCAACTGCGGCACTGAGCCCGGCCGGCGGCGCGGCCGCCGGCTGATCGTTGCAGAGGGCGCCGTCCCGGTCCGCCGGGACGGCGCTGTCTGCCGTTTGCCGTACCGCGCAGTTGTCGTGCTCGGGTGCAGGGCGCAGGATGAGCTCCGATGATGAGCAGCGCTAACGACGTGTCCGGCGTGGAGCCGGCGGCCTTCGACGCCGCGACGGCCGCGGTCGAGGCGGCGTTGGCCGCCGGCGCCCGCTACGCCGACGCGAGGCTGGTCGACCGCCGGCACGAGTCGATGACCGCACGGGACGGCGACGTCCGATCACTGAACCAGACCACCTCCGCCGGCCTCGGCGTCCGGGCACTGGTCGGCTCCTCCTGGGGGTTCGCCGCGCTCGGCGACCCGGCCGGCGACGGCGACGCGCGGCGCACCGGAGCGAGGGCCACCGCGATCGCCGAGGCCTCGGCCGCCGTTCCGGGCCCGGAGATGGAGCTGGTCGGCGTCCCGGCGGTGCAGGCCGACTGGGCCGGTGAGTGCCTGGAGGACCCGTTCGACGTCCCGCTGGCGGAGAAGGGCGACTTGCTCACCGGCGTCACTGCCACCATGAAGGCCGCCGGGGTCGCCGTCGCCGAGGCGCTGTTCCAGGCGTGGTCGACGCGGACCGCGTTCGTCTCCAGCGAGGGGGCCCGGATCGGCCAGCGCATCCGCGAGTGCGGCGCCGGCATGCACTGCCTGACCGTCGGGGAGGGCGAGACCCAACGGCGGTCCTACCCGGCCTTCCGCGGCCAGTACGGCACCCGCGGCTGGGAACTGGTCCGCGAGCTCGACCTGCCCGGGCACGCCGAGCGGATCGCTGCCGAGGCGCAGGCCCTGCTCACCGCGCCGGCCTGCCCCTCGGGCGAGACCACGCTCCTGCTCGGTGGCGAGCAGATGTCCCTGCAGATCCACGAGTCGGTCGGGCACGCGATCGAGCTGGACCGGATCCTCGGCTGGGAGGCAGCCTTCGCCGGCACCTCCTGGCTGGACCTGTCCCAGCTGGGCTCGCTGCGCTTCGGCTCCGAGCTGATGAACATCACCATCGACCCGACCCTCCCAGGCGCGCTGGGCAGCTTCGGCTACGACGACGAGGGCACCCCGGCGACCGCGCGCGACGCCGTCCGCAACGGCATCTGGGTCGGCGTCCTGGCCGGTCGTGACTCGGCGTCCGTCGCCGGACTGGACTACGCCGGGTCGGTCCGCGCCGACGGCTACGCCCGGCTGCCGATGGTGCGGATGACCAACGTCGGCCTGGAGCCCGGGCCGCACACGCTCGAGGAGATGATCGCCGCGACCGACGACGGGGTGCTGATGGAGCACAACCGCTCCTGGTCCATCGACGACCGGCGGCTGAACTTCCAGTTCGGCTGCGAGATCGGCTGGGAGGTCAAGGACGGTCGGCGCGGGAGGATGCTGAAGAACCCGTCCTACACCGGGATCGGTCCGCGCTTCTGGTCCTCGCTGGACATGCTCGGAGGCCGGGCGCCCGGTGAGTGGCGGGCCTGGGGCACGCCGAACTGCGGCAAGGGTCAGCCCGGCCAGGTCGGGCACACCGGGCACGGCGCCACGCCGGCCCGCTTCGCCGGCGTCCGGGTGGGGGTGCGCGGATGACCGCCGACCTCGACGACCTGGCCGGCGCCGTCCTGGCCGAGGTGGCCCGGCAGGGCGGCCCCGACGCCGCGGCGACGGTCCGCGCGGAGCACGCCGCGCTGGCGCTCACCCGCTTCGCCGGGTCGGCCATCCACCAGAACGTCGCCGACGAGCAGACCACCGTGCACCTGGAGCTGACCGTCGACGGCGGGCGCACCGCCAGCTCCGCCACCACCCGGGTGCGTGACCTGCCCGACCTCGTCGCGGCCACGCTGGCCGCGGCCCGACTGCGACCGCGGGACCCGGACTGGCCGGGCCTGGCCGGCCCGGCGCCGCAGGCGTCCGCCGGCTCGCCGGATCCGGCCACCGCAGAGGCCTCCCCCGCCGACCGCGCCGCGGGTGTGGCGGCCTTCGTCGAGGCGGCCGGGGGTCTGTCCACCGCCGGCTTCCTGCAGACCGCCGCGCTCACCGCCGTCCTGGTGACCACGGCCGGCCAGCGGGTGTCCGGGGCGACGACGTCCGCCGCCTGCGACGGGATCGCCCGGCTGGCCGGAGCCGACGGGGTGGCCCGGTCGATGTCCCGGCGGCTGGCCGACCTCGACTGCGCAGCGCTGGGCGCCCGGGCCGCGGCCAAGGCCCGCGCCGGGGTCGGCGCCCGCCCGGTCGACCCCGGCCGCTATCCGGTCGTGCTGGAGCCGGCGGCGGTGACCGACCTCGTCGCCGGGCTGGTCACCGGCCAGTTCAACGCCAAGGCGGTGGTCGACGGCACCTCGGGGCTGCGGATCGGGGAGCAGCAGTTCGATCCGGCCGTCACCCTGGTCGAGGACTCCCTGGCCCCCGGTGCGATCGGGCTGCCGTTCGACGTCGAGGGCACCCCCGCCCAGCGGACCGAACTGGTCCGCGACGGGGTGCCGGTCGGGCTGACCACCGACCGCCGGACCGCGGCGGACCTGGGGCTCACCTCGACCGGCAACGCGTCAGAGGTCAGTGCCACCTGGGGCCCGCTCGCGGTCGACCCCGCGCTGTCGGCGGGGACCGGCGGCAGCATCGACGACCTGGTGGCCGGGCTGGACCGCGGCCTGCTGGTCAGCGACTTCTGGTACACCCGCGTCGTCGACCCCAAGCGGTCGGTGTGGACGGGGCTCACCCGAAACGGCGTGTGGCTGGTCGAGGACGGCCAGGTGGTGGCGCCGGTGAGCACGCTGCGGTTCACCCAGTCCTACCTGGAGGCGCTGGCCCCCGGTGCGGTGACCGTCGGCTCGGACGTCGATCCGCAGCCCACCCGGCTGTCCGGCGCGATGGGCTACAACCGGGTCGCCGTCCCGGCGCTGCGCCTGGCCGCCTGGAACATCACCGGCAACGCCACCGGCTGACCCCTCCCGAGCATGTTCGGGCTCAAGCCCGGGACTTTTTCGGGCTCAAGCCCGGAACTTTTTCGGGCTCAAGCCCGGAACTCTTTCGGGCTAAAGCCCCCCGCGTGACATTTTCGGGCCAAAGCCCGCCCGTTCCGGCTGGATCCGGGGATCACACTTCTGCGAGCGCAGTCGCGATGCGCGAGACCACGCCGGAGAGATCCCGGAGATCGATCGAGCTGAGCCTGATCACCCGCCAGCCGGCCGCGATCAGCCGCGCGTAGCGTGCGTCGTCCTTCCTGATCTGGACGCCGTCGAAGTGATAAGCGCCCTCGTACTCGACCACGAGCTTCGCCTCCGGCCAGGCCAGGTCGACGGCGCCGAGGAACTCACCGTCCTCGATGACGACGTACTGCGGTATCGGCCTGGGCAACCCTGCCAGGGCACAGGCGACCCGGACCCGGGACTCCGGCGGGCTCTGCGCCCGGCCGTCGACGAGGGGCACGAGGTCGGTCGCCCGGTTGCTGCGCCACCGACCTCGCCGAGTGGCCACCTCGGCCCGCAGTGCCTGCTCGCTGAGGTGCCCGTCCCGGAGCATCGCGTCGAGGATCGGCACGGATGTCAGAGTGGGCTCCAGCGTGGCGACGTCCCAGGCTGTCCTGCTCACCGTCGTCACCCGGACTGCGTCGTCGCTGACCACTATTTCGGACTGGCGCACGTCCGTCTTGTGCACGCGGACGCCGCGCGGGCCGTCCCAGGAACACCCGCGCGGCGCGACGACCACGACCGGGTCGTTCACCGAGCTCAGGTCCGCGCCGTACCAAGCGGCGGCTGACCGACCACCGATGGCAGCGTCCGGCGGCATGAGGAGAGCGACGCCCCGCGCGCGCGTCTGGTGGTCGTCGGGCAATGACGGGTCCGCATACACGTTGTGCAGCAACCGTCGGTAGAGGCCGGTCAGCTGCTTGCGGGTGAGCAGACCTTCGGCCAGCGCATGGGAGCCGATGAAGATGCCGTAAGGCAGGGGCCGCAGCGGAGTCACGTCCGCAGCCTGCGGGAAAGTCGCCGATGGGCACCCGGGTTATCCACAGCCCGGGGAGGTGACCCCGTGACGGCACGGGACTTTTTCGGGCTCAAGTCCCGTGCTTTGGCGGGAGGACGTTATGGGGCGGGGCGGGGGTGGGCGAGGAGGGTGCGGACGGCGGGGAGCAGCGGGCGGTCGGCGGGGATCCAGTCCAGGTCCTCGAGCTCCTCGGCCCTCAGCCAGCGCAGCTCCGCGTGCTCGCGGGCGACCAGCTCCCCGCCGGCGATCCGCCCCGACCACACCCGCAGGGTCGACGTGCCGGGCACTCCGCCGCCGACGGCGCCGTCCAGCGGCACCTCGCCCACGAAGGCCTGCGGGACGACGTCGACGCCCAGCTCCTCGCGGCACTCGCGGACCAGCGCCGCCAGGTCGTCCTCGCCGCGCTCGACCTTGCCGCCGGGGAACTCCCACAGCCCGGCGAGCGACCCGGATCCGCGCTGCGCCACCAGCACCCGGCGGCAGTCGTCGACCAGCGCCGCCCCCACCACCTGGATCACCGAGCGCGCCGCCTCGGCCGCCGCGGCCGCGTAGGCGTCCAGGTGCGACCGCATGGCGCGCCGCACCCGCCGGCCCAGCACCGCCCGGTCGACCAGCGCGCCGAGCGGGCCCGGCAGCCCGGTCGCCCAGTCGACCTGTTCCTCGACGACGGTGCCGGCGCCGGTGGCGGTGAACCGCCGGGTGTGGGTGAGCTCCCGCCACCGGGATCCGGGCGGCGCCGCGTAGACGTCGCCGTGCGGCCGCACCGACTCCACCTCGGCCAGCGGCCGCGGCCAGGGCCTCCCGAGACGGCGGCCCACGTCGAAGGCGACGGTCAGCGGAGCGTCCAGCGCGGTGGTGAACCGGAGCCGGGGCACCGCGCCAGCCTCCCAGACACGGCAGGATGGGCTCCGTGCGCATCTCTGCCCGGGTCGACTACGCGGTGCGGGCAGCCGTCGAGCTGGCCGCGGCCGCCCCCGACGCCCTCACCTCCGACCGCATCGCCCAGGCCCAGGGCATCCCCTCCCGGTTCCTGCAGTCCATCCTCGGCGACCTGCAGCACGCCCGGCTGGTGACCAGCCAGCGCGGCCGGGAGGGCGGGTACCGGCTGGCCCTTCCACCCGAGCAGGTGTCCATCGCCCGGGTCATGCGGGTCGAGCAGGGGTTCCTCGCCGAGGTGCACGGGCAGCGCCCCGAGGACGTCGAGTACCCCGGGCCGGCCGCCGAGCTGGCCCGGGTGTGGGTGGCCGCCCGGGAGAGCTACCGGCAGGTGCTGGAGCGGGTGACCCTGGCCGACGTGGTGGCCGGCACCCTGCCGGACAACGTCACCGAGCTGGTGGAGCTGGAGAGCGCCTGGCGGTCCTTCGGGGCACACGCCGACGACGCCTCACGCTGAGCCGCGCGCAGCGGGCGGTCATCGCAGACGGCGCGGGCGGCGCGGCGGCCGATTGTGACCCGCACCGCACCCGGCGGCAGGGGACGGCGGGGGTCCCGGTGTGGCACCATGGAGTCGTGACGAACTGCGGCGCGCTTCTCGTCGAGCGGCTGCACGTCGATCTGGCGCGGGTGTCCAGCGCCGTGTGTCGCGCTCTCCGCTGACCCGGCCCCATCCCGCAGCCCCCCGCTGCACGCCCCCCGGCCAGCCCGTGTTCCGACCCTGACGCGGCGGAACCGGCGCAGAGGAGAAGTACATCCGTGCCTGCCCCCACCAGCACCAGCACGCGCCCGGTCCGTGGCCAAGGCCAGTGGGCACTCGGTTACCGGGAACCGCTGAACCCGACCGAGCGGTTCAAGAAGGACTCCGACGGCCTGGAGGTGCGCCAGCGGATCATCGACACCTACTCGAAGGCCGGCTTCGACAGCATCGACCCCAGTGACCTGCGGGGCCGGATGCGCTGGATGGGCCTCTACACCCAGCGCGCCCAGGGCATCCCCGGCGGCAAGACCGCCGTGCTGGAGCCCGAGGAGCTCGAGGACAAGTTCTTCATGATGCGGGTGCGCACCGACGGCGGCGCGCTCAGCAGCGAGCAGCTCCGGGTCATCGGCGGCATCAGCACCGAGTTCGGCCGGGACATCGCCGACATCACCGACCGGCAGAACGTGCAGCTGCACTGGATCCGGATCGAGGACGTGCCGGAGATCTGGCGGCGGCTGGAATCGGTGGGCCTGCAGACGACGGAGGCCTGCGGCGACGTCCCCCGCGGGATGCTCAACTGCCCGCTCGCCGGCGTCGCCGCCGACGAGGTGCTCGACGCCACCGGTGTGCTGGCCGAGGTGGTCGACAAGTACGTCGGCAGCCCCGAGTTCAGCAACCTGCCCCGCAAGTGGAAGACGTCGATGTCCGGTTGCGTCGACCACTGCACCGAGCCCGAGCTGGACGACGTTTCCTTCGTCGGCGTCCGCGACGCCGACGGCGAGGTCGGCTACGACCTGTGGGTCGGGGGCGGGCTGTCCACCAACCCGATGCTGGCCCAGCGGATCGGCGTCTTCGTCCGCCCCGAGCAGGTTCCCGACGTGTGGGCCGGGGTGACCGGGATCTTCCGCGACTACGGCTACCGCCGCTCCCGCAACCACGCCCGGATGAAGTTCCTGATGGCCGACTGGGGCCCGGAGAAGTTCCGCCAGGTGCTGCAGGACGAATACCTGCACGCGGCGCTGCCGGACGGCCCGGCCCCGTCGCCGGCGTGGCACGACCAGCGGGACCACGTGGGTGTCACCAGGCAGCAGGACGGCGGGAACGCGCTGGGCTTCGCGCTGCGGACCGGGCGGATCAGCGGCAGCCTGCTGACCCAGCTGGCCGAGAAGGCCGAGGAGCTCGGCACCCGCGGCGGCCGGATCCGGACGACGACGCAGCAGAAGATGCTGATCCTCGACATCCCCGACGACCGGGTCGAGGAACTGGTGTCCTGGCTCGCCGAGCGGGACCTCGAGGTGCGGCCCAGCGCCTTCCGGCGCGGCACCATGGCCTGCACCGGCCTGGAGTTCTGCAAGCTCGCCATCGTCGAGACCAAGCAGCACGCGCAGGACCTCTACTCCGAGCTGGAGAAGCGGCTGCCCGACTTCGACGAGCCCGTCTCGATCAACGTCAACGGCTGCCCGAACAGCTGCGCCCGGTTCCAGACCGCCGACATCGGCTTCAAGGGCTCGATGGTCCGCAACGCGGCCGGGGAGATGGTCGGTGGCTTCCAGGTGCACCTCGGCGGCCACCTGGGCACCGAGGCCGCCTTCGGCCGCAAGTTCCGCGGCCACAAGGTGACCCAGGACGAGACGGCCGACTACTGCGAGCGGGTGCTGCGCACCTACCTGGACAAGCGGGAGCCCGGGGAGCGCTTCGCCGCCTACGTGGCGCGCGCCGACGAGGCGTGGCTGGTCTAGGGCCGTGAGCGGGCCGACACCTGGACGAACCCGTCAGCTGCCTCCGTTCCACTGCCCCTACTGCGGGGACGAAGAGCTGACCCCGCACGGGGACGACGACGGGTCCTGGCACTGCGGCGCCTGCCTGCGGACCTTCACCATCCGCCTGACCGGTACGGGAGTGAGCCGCCCATGACCACCGCCGTCGAGGGGACGAACCAGGACCTGGCCGCCTGGGCCGATCACCGGTTCGACTCGATCGCCGACCCCGAGTGGCAGGCGCTGTCGGTGCTGTGGTGGGCCGGGGAGACCTTCGGCAACTCCTTCGCGATCACCTCCAGCATGGCCGACGGCGTGCTCGCGCACCTGGCCTCGCGGGCGATCCCCGGGGTCAACGTGATCTTCCTGGACACCGGCTACCACTTCGCCGAGACGCTGGGCACCCGGGACTGGATCGGCAGCGTGCTGCCGATCACCCTGCACACCGTGCACCCGCGGCTGACCGTGGCCGCGCAGGATGCCCAGTACGGCCCGCGCCTGCACGACCGCGACGCGGACCTGTGCTGCGAGCTGCGCAAGGTCCGCCCGCTGGCCGAGCGGCTGGCCGGGTACGCCGCCTGGGGCTCCGGGGTGCGCCGCGACGAGTCGCCGACCCGGGCGGACACCCGGCTCGTCGACTGGGACGCCCGGCGCGGCATGGTGAAGGTCAACCCGCTGGCCGCCTGGACGGACGACGACGTGGACGGCTACGTCGCCGCGCACCGGATCCCGGTGAACCCGCTGGTCGAGCTGGGCTACGCCTCCATCGGCTGCGCTCCGTGCACCCGCCCGGTCGCCCCCGGCGAGGACAGCCGGGCGGGCCGCTGGGCCGGCCGCACCAAGGTCGAGTGCGGGGTCAACGTCTGACGAAGGACCACGTCCCGCCCCACCATCGAAGGACCCCGTGCTCCTCGCCCTTCGCGAGCTCAGGGTGAGCCTCCGGACGGGCCGGCGCCGCGGGCCCCTGGAGCGAGGCCGTAAGGGGCAGGATTCCCAGACATGACGCGCCCACCAGTCTTGTCCCCCGAGGAGATCGTTGCCGCACTGGCCGAGCTGCCGAGCTGGTCCGGCGGCCCGGACGGCATCGAGCGGACGTTCACCCGGACCGACCTCCAGCGCGCGGCGGACATGCTCGGGGAGCTGGCCGTCATCGCCGAGGACCTCAACCACCATCCCGATGTCGACGTCCGCTGGCGGACGCTGCGGATCTTCCTGGTGACCCACTCCGCCGGCGGGGTCACCGAGTTGGACGTGGCGTTCGCCCGACGGGTGGACGAGCTGTTCGACCTCCCCGGCCCGGGGAACCGGAGCCCGGAGCTCCAGGCCGCCCTCGACCGGATCGACACGGCGTTCGGCAAGGGGCGGCAGGGCGGGACCGGTCAGCCCGACAGCGGCGCGTAGAGATCGACCCGGTACCCGTCGGCGACGGTGGCGTACCGCTGTCGCCACGGGGCGTGCTCCGGGCCGACGAGTGCCCGGTCAGGCGCCCACGGGCAGCACCAGCAGGCGCAGCAGCCGGTCCGCGTCGGAGTCCGGGTCGGCGGTCAGCCCGGTGTGCACCGCGCCGGGCTGGACGACGGTGCTGCGCGGCGCGGTGAGCCAGCGGAACCGGGAACCGAGCGTCTCCCGTCCGGCCGCCCCGGCAGCGGTGGCCGCGGCGCAGACGTCGGCCGCCGCCTGCAGCGCCGCGGAGATGGCGGCGGCATCGGCGGTCGGGTCCAGCGCACGCAGCCGGTCGACGTCCAGGTGCACCCGGGAGCCGAGGTAGTCCAGTTGCCGGCAGTAGACGAGCACCCCGGCGTTGAGGCACTCCCCCCGCTCGACCCGCGGCACGACCCGCAGCACCGCGTACTCGAACGTCTCCCTCACCGCTGGCTCATCCCGTGCGGCGGAGGCGGGCCGAGCCAGGCGGGCCGGTTCTGCCCGCGGGGGGCGGTGCGCCGACCGGCGGCGCCGGCCGCGACGGCGTCGACCACACCGGGCAGCCAGGAGCTCCGCGCGTCCAGCCGGGCGAGCAGCAGGTCGGCGTAGCGGGCTCGCACCGCGCCGGCGGGCTCGTCGGGCGCGGGGCCCTGGAGCCAGCCGGCGGGCACGAGGTCCAGCACCTCGGCGAGGGTCCCGGGGGTCACCTGGCCGGCCAGCGCAGCATCCGCGGCGGCGACGTCCGGCGCGCACTCGACCAGCGCGTGCTGCGAGGCGTCGTACGGGCGGGTCACCGCGGCCTCCGCGGCCGGCCAGTTGTGGTGGAACGTCAGCGTGGCACCGTGGTCGATGAGATACAGCCGGCCGTGCCAGAACAGCATGTTCGGGTTGCGCCAGGACCGGTCGACGTTGCCGACCAGGGCGTCGAACCACAGCACCCGGCCGGCCAGCTCCGAGGTCACCTCGGCGACACCGGCCTCGAAGTCCAGCGCACCCGGCAGGTAGTCCATGCCCAGGTTCACCCCGGCGGAATTGCGCAGCAGCTCCTGGACCTCCTGGTCCGGCTCCCCCACCGCGAGCTCGGGCGCGACGTCGACGGTGACCAGCGCGGGCACCGGCAGCCCGAGCCGGCGGGCGAGCTCCCCGCACACCACCTCGGCGACCAGCACCGTGACGCCCTGCCCGGCCGCCCGCCACTTGACCACGTAGGTGCCGAGGTCGTCGGCCTCCATCAGCCCGGGCAGCGAGCCGCCCTCACGCAGCGGCGTGACGTAGCGGGTGGCGGTGACGGAGGGCAGCACAGTGCTGGCACCTTACCGGCGGATCGGCACCCTACCGGCGGACGGCGGTGGTTCCGGCGAGACTGGGCCGGTGGGACTCCTCCGCCGCGCGACGCTGGACCAGCTCGCCGACGCGCCTTTCAGCTATCCCGAGGTCGGCGCCACCCGGGACGGCGAGCTGCCCGCCGGTTACGACCACCTGGAACGGACGGCGGTCGTGGGCACCGGCCGGGCGACCTTCGAGCGGGCGGCGCGAGCGGTGTTCGACTGGCGCGCCCAGCGGGGCGCGGGCCTGCGCGTGCGCGCCAGCGGCCCGGCCAGCAGTCCGGGCACCGTCGTGCTGATGACCGCCGGCCTGCACCGGGTGGGGCTGGACATCCCCTGCCGGGTCGTCTGGGTGGTGGACGAGCCCGACCGCCGCGGGTTCGCCTACGGCAGCCTGCCCGGGCACCCGGAGAGCGGCGAGGAGTCCTTCGTCGTGTCGCTGCGGCCGTGCAACGACGTGGTCTACCAGCTGCGGGCGTTCTCCAAGCTGGCCACGCCGCTGTCCCGGCTCGGCGGCCCGGTCAGCCACCGGCTCCAGTCGCTGGCGCTGGACCGCTACGTCGCCGCGATCCGCGCGGCAGCTCGGTAGGACTGGAACGGCCACCCTTCAGGGGCCGCACCGAGCCTGCGAGGCGTGGGGGGAAGGGTGGTCCTTCAACGGTCGGCACCGGCCTGGGCCCGCTCCTCCTCGATCATGTCCTTGCTGCGCACCAGGCGCAGCAGCGTGACCACCAGCAGGCCGCCGGCCATGTTCAGCAGCGCGGTGTACCAGAACCAGGCCAGCCAGTCGCCGTAGCCGAACGGCGCACCGGCGTGCAGCGCTGCGAACACGATGAGCGAGTCCAGGATGGAGTGGAACAGCTGCAGCCCGGCCAGCACCAGGGCGCCCCCGAAGGCCGCGACGATCTTCGCCGGGTCGGACGTCGTCCCGTGCTGCATGCGGGTCATCAGGGTGATCGCGATGCCGGCGAGGAAGGCCAGCGCCGCCGACTCGAGATCCAGAGGCGCGCTCACGAACGTCGTCCCGCTCTCGATCGCCGTGGCCCGCAGGTCCGGGAACGCCCGCACGACCAACCACATCAGCAGCCAGCCGCCGACCAGGTTCCCCACGAGCGTGCCGGCCCACAGCTTGCCCAGCTGCGTCACGTTGGCGCGCCCCGCGACGACCGCGGTGACCGGCACCAGGAAACCCTCGGTGAACAGCTCGCTGCGGGCCAGCAGCAGCGCGACGAAACCGACGCCGAACGCGAGCCCGGCCAGCAGGTGGCTGCCGGTGTCCGCATAGACGGCGAACAGCAAGAGGACGCCGATCCCGACCTCCAGACCGCCGGCCAGCCCGGTGGTCAGGATCTCCCGCCAGGTCCGGTGCAGCCGCTGGGCACCTTCGCTCACGATCGTGTCGAAGGCCTCCTGGAGCTCGTCCTCGGTCGGCCCCTCGGAGTCCCCGAGTTCTTCCCGTGCGCTGTCCACGACGCCTCCTGCCCCGGCGGCCGGGCTTTCCGTCGGGCCGCGGTCCGGGGGCGATCTACCCGGACCCCGGCGGCCCACACCGCCGGGCGGACCCCGACTCCCGGCGAGTGGACGGCACTGTTTGCCTCGGCCGAGAAGGCGGGTAGCCATCGACTCCGCCCCGAGGAAACGAGGGAAGCCGTGCCTCCGCAGCGCGAACCCGACCAATCCGCGCCGACGACCGTCAGTCCCACCGGCGTGGCGTACGAGGGCCCGAAGGAGGGGCGCGATCCGCGAGCCCAGGCCGGGGACTTCCTCACGTCGGCGCAGGGGGTCCGCATCCCCGACACCGACCACTCGCTCAAGGCGGGGCGCCGTGGGCCGACGCTGCTGGAGGACTTCCACCTCCGCGAGAAGATCATGCACTTCGACCACGAGCGGATCCCGGAGCGTGTGGTGCACGCCCGCGGCGCCGGAGCGCACGGCGTCTTCACCGCCTACGGCGCCGCCGCCTCGGTCACCAGGGCCGCGGTGCTCGCCGAGGAGGGCCTGGAGACGCCGGTGTTCGTCCGGTTCTCCACGGTGCTGGGTTCGCGCGGGTCGGCCGACACCGTGCGCGACACCCGCGGATTCGCGACGAAGTTCTACACGAAGGAGGGAACCTGGGACCTGGTCGGCAACAACATGCCGGTCTTCTTCATCCAGGATGCGATCAAGTTCCCCGACATCGTCCACGCCGCGAAGCCGCACCCGGACCGGGAGATCCCCCAGGCGCAGTCGGCGCACGACACCTTCTGGGACTTCGTCACCCTGCACACCGAGGCCACCCACCACACGATCTGGAACATGAGCGACCGCGGCATCCCGCGCTCGTTCCGGATGATGGAGGGCTTCGGCGTCCACACCTTCCGGCTGGTCGACGCCGAGGGCGCGACGTCGCTGGTCAAGTTCCACTGGAAGCCGAAGCTGGGCGTGCACTCCCTGATCTGGGAGGAGGCGCAGATCGCCGCCGGCGTCGACCCGGACTTCCACCGCCGGGACCTCTACGACGCCATCGAGGCCGGCGCGTTCCCGGAGTGGGAGCTCGGCATCCAGGTCATGCCCGACACCGACGAGGAGACCTTCGAGGGCATCGACCTGCTGGATCCGACCAAGATCGTCCCGGAGGAGCTCTGCCCGGTGCAGCTGATCGGAAAGCTCGTGCTCAACGGCAACCCGACCAACTTCTTCGCCGAGACCGAGCAGGTGGCCTTCCACACCGGCCACGTCGTCCCGGGCATCGAGTTCACCAACGACCCGCTGCTGCAGGGCCGCAACTTCTCCTACCTGGACACCCAGCTGACCCGGCTCGGCGGGCCGAACTTCGCCCAGATCCCGATCAACCGGCCGCATGCGCCGGTCAACGACAACTCGCGCGACGGCTTCGGCCAGCAGGCCGTGCACGAGGGTCTGGCGCCGTACAAGCCGAACAGCGTGGACGGCGACTCCCCCGACATCGCCGACGCCGCGCACGGCGGATACGTGAACGTGCCGCGGAAGCTCGACGGCGACGTGGTGCGCGGCGCCGCCGCCTCCTTCGACGACCACTTCTCGCACGCGGCGCTGTTCTACGCCAGCCTGTCCGACCTGGAGAAGCGGCACACGGCCGAGGCCTACACCTTCGAGCTCGGCAAGGTGTACGAGCAGGCCATCAAGGAGCGTGCCCTGGGGGTGCTGGCCCGCATCGACACCGACCTGTGCGCTCAGGTCGCCGCCGGCCTCGGCCTGCCTGCACCATCCGGAACGCCGGCCGAGCACCTGGCACCGTCGCCGGCCCTCCGCCAGATCACGGACGCGGCGTTCCCGATCGCCGGTCGCCTCGTCGGCGTCGTCGCCGGTCCAGACGCCGACCTGGCCGGCATCGCCGCACTGCGGACGGCACTGGAGGCCGAGGGAGCCGTGGTCAAGGTCGTCGCTCCCGTCGGCGGGACGCTCGGCTCGGGGACGGACACCCAGGTCGTCGAGCGGACATTCGTCACCGCCCGCTCGGTGGAGTTCGATGCGGTGGTCGTGGCCGACGGTGCCCCGAAGGACAACGACCTCAAGTCCGTCGTCCTGCTGCACGAGGCGTTCCGGCAGCTCAAGGCGTTCGGCGCCTGGGGCGACGGCGCCGACGTGCTGGCCGCCGCCGGCATCGACACCTCCGGCCCGGGCGTGCTCACCGCCGACAGCGGAGCGGCCCTGGCCCCCGACCTGGTCGCTGCGATGAGGATGCACAAGGTCTGGGAGCGCGCCGACAAGGTGAGCGCCTCGGCCGTGCCGCCGGCCGCCTGACCACCGTCGCACGGGGCCGGAGTGCGGGCCGGCAACTGCAGCCGGCGGGAGCGGCGGCGGAGTGGGCGCAGCGGGCGGCGGAAGGTCAGCGGGGCGGCGGCAGCGGGTGACCGGTCGGCCGCCGGGCCGCGGGCGGCACGGCCGGAAGGCTGCGGGTGCGCAGCTCCTCGGCCACCGGCTGCTGGGCCGGCGGTGGCGGCGGCCCCGGCGGCGCGGCGGCGGCCACCGGCGCGAGGTCGTCGATGAAGCTGATCTTCGCGGTGTACTGCTGGTACAGCTTGACCGCGTCCTCCACCGGGAGGTGGCCGAACTCCACGAGCACCGCCAGGCCCTCGAGCTCGCCGTCCACGGCCTCCGCGGTGCTCAGCCGGCCGGCGTCGTCCTGGGACTTGCCGAGGTTGGTCAGCACCGCGGCGGCGACGGACACCAGCAGCGAGGCCAGGCAGAGGACCCGCCACACGTAGGAATCACTGGCCAGCCCGAAGATGCGCTGCAGGCCACCGGAGAACCCTTCCCCGCCGACGGCCGGCCCGGCCGTGAACAACGCCGACAGCGAGGCCAGCACGATGGTGACGTTGGCCCGCCGCCGGGCACGGGGCCGGTTGTCCCGGAGGTAGGCCTGCACGCCGGCCCGCCGGGACGTGATGCGGGCCAGCAGAGTGGAACGGACCTCGCTGTCCTCGGCCATGACACTCCCCCGGCTCTGGTCCCGCGCTGGCCGCAGAGTAGCGGAACCCGCGCCGGACAGGCGATCTGCCGTCCCCGGCACGTGCAGCGCGAGGCGGCAGGGAACGCGGCGTCCCGTCAGGCGCCCGGCCGGCCCGCCGGAACCGGCGCGGCAGCCGGAACCGGCGTGGCGGCCGGCGCGGGGAAGGTCAGCGCGGCGCCGACGACCGAGATCGCCACCTGGTCGCCGTCGGCCGGGAGCTCGGAGCCGTCCAGCCGCGCGGCGACGGTCAGCCCTGCCGGGAGGTCCAGCAGCACCCGGGCGTCGTGCCCGTAGAAGTCGACGCTGCGCACCCGGGCGACCGGCCCGCCGCGACCGGGCCGCTGCAGGCGCAGCTGCTCCGGCCGCAGCAGGACGCGGGCCCGACCCTCCGGGGTGGTGCGCTCCAGCGGCACGTCGCCGAGCGCGCAGTGCGCCACGCCGTCCCGGACGTCGGCGTCCAGCACGACGGCGTCACCCACGAACGCCGCGATGTCCAGGTCGCCGGGCCGGCGGTAGAGCGTCTGCGGATCGGCGCGCTGCACCAGCCGGCCACCGCGCATGACCGCGACCTGGTCGGCCATGGACAGCGCCTCGGCCTGGTCGTGCGTGACCAGGACCGCGGTGGCGCCGGCGGCCCGCAGCGCGCCGGCCACCGCCTGGCGGGTCTCCTCGCGCAACCCGGCGTCCAGCGAGGAGAACGGCTCGTCGAGCAGGACGAGCGACGGCCGCGGCGCCAGCGCGCGGGCCAGCGCCACCCGCTGCTGCTGCCCGCCCGACAGCTGGTGCGGCGAGCGGTCGGCCAGCGCGGCGTCCAGTCCGACCAGGGCCAGCAGGTCGGCCACCGTCCGGGGGTCGCGGCGCGACCGGCGCGGCAGGCCGAAGGTCACGTTGGCCGCGACCGACAGGTGCGGGAAGAGGCCGCCCTCCTGCGGCACGAAACCGATCCCCCGCCGCCGTGCCGGCACCGACCGCCCCGCGCCGGCGACCACCCGGTCGCCCAGGGTCACCGTGCCGGAGTCGGCGTCCTCGAAGCCGGCCACCAGCCGGAGCAGCGTGGTCTTGCCGCACCCGGAGGCCCCGAGCAGCGCGGTGAGGCTGCCGGCCGGGACGTGCAGGTCTATCCCGGCCAGCACGGTGGTGGCACCGAAGGACTTGGTCACGTCCTGCACGGTCAGGGAGCTCATGTCGTCAGACCTCGTCGGGCATCGCGGGACAGCAGCACCGTGGCCGGTGCCGACAGCAGGACCATGACCACGGCATAGGGCGCGGCCGCGCCGTACTCCAGGGCACTGCTCGCCGACCAGAACGCCGTGGCGAGCGTGGTCGTTCCGGTGGGGGCGAGCAGCAGGGTGGCGGTCAGCTCGGTGACCACGGCGAGGAAGACCAGCGCGGCGCCGGCGCCGAGGCCGGGCGCCA
>JAICZD010000285.1 GCA_025933855.1 Modestobacter sp.
CACCGGTCCACTGCCCGCGCCGCCGGCGCACGTGGTCACCGATCCGCGGGTGATCAGCCGGCGGGTTCCGGTACCCACCTGACGCGTGACCGCTCGGACTTTTTCGGGCTCAAGTCCCGGTTCCCGGACTTGAGCCCGAAAAAGCCCTCCCGAAGGGCGCCCGAAGAAGGAGCACCGTGCACAGCACTCATGACGAGGTCGACCTGCGGCTGCGGGTCGCCTGCCGGACCAGCGGAGCCGAGGGGGTCGCCGTCCTGGAGTTGCGCGACCCGGCCGGGGCGGACCTGCCGGCCTGGTCACCCGGCGCGCACGTCGACCTGAAGCTGCCCGGCGGCCTGGTGCGCCAGTACTCGCTGTGCGGCGACCCGCACGACCGCAGCGCGTGGCAGATCGGCGTGCTGCGCGAGCCGGAGAGCCGGGGCGGGTCGGCCTACGTGTACGACGAGATCCGGGAGGGCGACGAGATCGACGTCCGCGGGCCGCGGAACAACTTCGAGCTGGTTCCCGCGCCGCGCTACGTCTTCATCGCCGGCGGCATCGGGATCACGCCGATCCTGCCGATGGCCGCGGCCGCCGAGGAGGCCGGCGCCGAGTGGGAGTTCCACTACGGCGGGCGCACCCGGACGTCGATGGCCTTCCGGGACGCGCTGGACGCCGCGCACGGACCCAAGATCAGCCTGCACCCCCAGGACGAGGTGGGGCTGATCGACCTCGAGCGGATCCTCGGTGCGCCCCAGCCGGACACCCTCGTCTACTGCTGCGGCCCCGAGCCGCTGCTGCGGGCGGTGGAGACCGTCTGCGCCGGCTGGCCCGCCGGCACGTTGCACGTGGAACGTTTCGCCCCCAAGGAGCAGGGCGAGCGGGTGCTGTCCGGCGACTTCGAGGTGGAGCTGGCCCTGTCCGGGCAGACCCTGACCGTGCCGCCGGACAAGTCGATCCTCGAGGTGGTGGAGAAGGCCGGGGTGCCGGTGCTGTCCTCGTGCAAGGAGGGCACGTGCGGCACCTGCGAGACACCGGTGCTGGCAGGCGAGGTCGACCACCGGGACTCGCTGCTGACCCCGGAGGAGCAGGCGGCCAACGACACGATGTTCATCTGCGTGTCCCGGGCTGCCTGCCCGAAGCTGGTCCTCGAGCTCTGAGCAGCGGCCCGGCCCGGCGGACGGCCGGCGCCAAGCTGCTCGCCGTCCTCGATGCCTTTCCCCGGGACCGGCGGGCGCTGACCCTGTCGGAGATCGCCCGAGCCACCGGCGTGCCGCTGTCCACGGCGCACCGGCTGGTCGCCGAGCTGTGCGCGTGGGGCGGGCTGGAGCGCGACGGCGACGGCCGGTACCGGATCGGCCTGCGGCTCTGGGAGCTCGGCGCGCTGGCGCCGCGGGCGCTGGGCCTGCGCGAAGCCGCGCTGCCGTTCATGGAGGACCTGTACGAGGTCACCCACGAGAACGTGCAGCTGGCGGTCCGGGACGGCGTCGAGGTCGTGTTCGTCGAGCGGTTCGCCTCCCGCAGCGCCGTTCCGGTGCTCACCGAGGTCGGCGGCCGGTTCGCGCTGCCGCCGACCGGCGTCGGGCTGGTGCTGCTGGCCGCCGCGCCGGCCGACGTCCAGGAACGGGTGCTCGCCGGGCCGCTGCAGCGCTACACGCCGTGGACCATCACCGACCCCGCGCAGCTGCGCCGGGTGCTGGCCGAGGTCCGCCGGGCGGGGGTGGCCGTCAGCGACCGGCAGGTGACCGCGGACGCGGTGTCGGTGGCCGCGCCGATCCGGAACCGGGAGGGCGTCGTCGCCGCGCTCTCGATCGTGGTGCACGGCAACGGGCCGGCCGCCGTCCGGGCGATGACGCCGGGGGTGCGGGCCGCGGCCCGGGCGATCAGCCGGTCGCTCGCCGGATAGCCGCGCGGCGGGCCGCTGAGCTGCCGACCCCCCGGTTGGGTGGCACGATGCAACCATTCTCGGCGGCCGCGGCGCGGCCGTCGGAGCGTCGGGTCCCGCCGTCGTGGGAGGCAGTTCTCGTGAGCAGCGCAGCCATGTCCTCGGCCCCGAGCCGGACCGCCGTCCACACGCCGTCGCTGACGACGGGCACCCGGGTCGCCACCGCGCTGGCGGTCTGCGTCGGCCAGGTGGGGCTGGCCATCCCGGCGGTGCTGAACGGGCTGTTCCAGGCCGACCTGCACACCACGTCGTCCCAGCTGACCTGGATCTCCGACGCCTTCCTGGTGCCGGTCACCCTGCTGGAGCTGACCTTCGGCGTGCTCGGTGACCTCTTCGGCCGCAAGCGGCTGCTGATCGGCGGCAGCCTGCTGATGGCGATCGGCGAGATCATCAGCGTGCTCACCCCGTCGGCCGGGGCGTCGAACCACGCGGCGATCGCCGTCCTGTGGACCGGGCAGGCGCTGACCGGCATCGGCGCCGCGGTGCTGTTCCCCACCACGCTGGCGATGGTCGCGGCCGGCACCCACGACGTCCGCAGCCGCGCCCGGGGCATCGCCATCTGGGCCGCGGCGCTGTCCTCCGGCGGGTTCATCTCGCCGCTGCTCGGCGGTCTGGTGACCAAGATCCCCTGGGGGAGCGACCCGGAGGCCACCTGGCGCTGGGCCTTCGTGGCGGTGGCGATCCTGGCGCTGGTCAGCACCGCGGTCGGGTTCTCCGCGGCGAACTCCTCCGCGCCCGAGGGCCGGTCGCTGGACTGGCCCGGTCAGATCACCATCGCGGTCTCGCTGTTCGCCCTGCTGTTCGCGGTCATCCAGGGATCCACCAGCGGCTGGTCGGACCCCTGGATCATCGGCGGGTTCGTCGTCGCGGTGGTGTTCTTCGTCCTGTTCCTCGCCGCCGAGCGACGCTCGCCGGCACCGCTGCTGCGCCTCGACCTGTTCTCCAGCCGGGCCTTCTCGGTGGTCTCGATCGTCACCGTCGTCGGCATGTTCGCCTTCCTCGGCACCGCGTACGCCACCAGCATCCGGCTCGCGGCCATCCAGGAGTTCACCCCGCTGAAAACCGCCATCGCGTTCGTGCTGCTGCAGGGCTTCGCGCTCGTCCTCATGCCGGTGACGGCGAAGGTGATCCACTCCTACAACCCGCGGTGGGCGCTGGGTGCCGGGTTCCTGCTGATCGCGGTGGGCGACCTGTGGATCTCCACCCAGTCGGTCGCCGCGATGTCGCTGTGGCCGATCATCGCGCCGCTGGTGCTCATCGGCGTCGGCTTCGCCTTCGC
>JAICZD010000084.1 GCA_025933855.1 Modestobacter sp.
CGCGGGCCTTCGACATGCACGTGCTGGCGTGGAGCCGGCACCTGACCGCTGAGCGCGCGGCCGAGCACGGCGCGCGGCTGGTCGACCGGGACGAGCTGTTCCGGGCCAGCGACGTCGTGTCGGTGCACCTGCGGCTGTCCGACCGCACCCGCGGCCTGGTCGGCGCCCGCGAGCTGGAGCTGCTCGGGCCGGCCGGCCGGCTGGTGAACACCTCCCGCGGGCCGATCGTCGAGGAGGCCGCGCTGCTGGCGGCCCTGCACGCCGGAACGATCGCCGGTGCGGCCCTGGACGTCTTCGACGTCGAGCCGCTGCCCGCCGACCACCCGCTGCGCAGCGCTCCCCGCACGGTGCTGACCCCGCACGTGGGGTACGTGTCCCGGCAGTCCTACGCCGCGATGTACGGCCAGTGCGTCGAGGACGTCCTCGGTTGGCTCGACGGCGCGCCGCTGCGCGTGCTCACCGGCGGCTGAGCGGCCCCGGCTGCGCCGGCCGCCGACCGGGCGCGCGTGACCGCGCGCCGTCCTATCGTCTGGCCATGCCTGTCGACGGTGAGTACGAGCCGAGTCCGGAGAAGTGGGTCCGCGATCAGGTGGACCTCTACGAGCGCACCGGCGGCCGGGAGGGCAACACGCTGCCCAACCGGACCGAGCCGGTCGTCGTGTTCACCACACGCGGTGCCAAGAGCGGCAAGGTCCGCAAGAACCCGCTGATGCGGGTGGAGCACGACGGCGCCTACGCCATGGTCGCCTCGCAGGGCGGCGCCCCGAAGCACCCGACCTGGTACCACAACCTCAAGGCGCACCCCGACGAGGTCACCGTCCAGGACGGCGACCAGGTGTGGGACGGCGTGGCCCGCGAGGTCACCGGCGAGGAGAAGGCGCAGTGGTGGGAGCGCGCCGTCGCCGCCTTCCCCGACTACGCGGACTACCAGCGCAGGACCGACCGGGAGATCCCGGTCTTCGTCGTCGAGCGCAGGCACTGAGCGCCCCGGTCGTCATCGTCAGCGCGCCATCTCGCGTGCGTCGGATGCGGGGTCCTCGACGCTGGCGTGCGGCTGAGGCATGCACAGCAGGGCGATGAAGGAGACCACCGCGCAGCCGACGATGTAGACCGAGATCCACGTCGAGGCCCCGGTGCCGGCGAGGATGGCGGCCGCGATCAGCGGGGCCGGCCCACCGGCGACGACGGAGGCCAGCTGGTAACCCAGCCCCGCGCCGCTGTACCGGACGCCGGTGCCGAAGGTCTCCGAGATCAGCGCCGCCTGCGGCCCGTACATGATGTCGTGCACCAGCAGCGACAGCACGATCGCCAGCAGCACCAGGCCGCTGTGCCTGCTGTTGAGCAGCCCGTAGTACGGGAAGGCGAACACCGCCGTCGCCACGATGCCGACGCCGTACACGAGTCGGCGGCCGAGCAGGTCGGACAGGAACCCGAAGAACGGCACGCTGACGAGTCCGCAGGCGGCCGCGATGAGGACGTCGTTGAGCAGCGCCCCGCGTTCCAGCTTGAGCTCCTCGGTGCCGTAGGCGAGCACGAAGGTGATGAACAGGTAGAACGGCGCCTGCTCGGCCATCCGGACGAACGCCGAGGTGATGATCGCGCGCGGCTGGGTCTTGATGACCTCGAGAACCGGCTGCTTCACGACCTCCTTGTGCTCCCGCGCGCGGGCGAACGCCGGGGTCTCCAGCACGGCCAGCCGCACGTAGAAGCCGATGCCGACCAGCACGACGCTGATCAGGAAGGGGATCCGCCAGCCCCAGTCGTCGAAGGCCGCCGCGCCGGTCGCCTTGGTGACCAGCTTGACCGCCAGCGTGGACAGCAGCAGCCCGATCGGGACGCCGAGCTGCGGGAGGCTGGCCATGAAGCCGTGCCGCCTGCGCGTCCCCCACTCCATCGACATGAGCACGGAGCCGCCCCACTCCCCGCCGACGCCGATGCCCTGCACGATCCGCAGCAGGGTGAGCAGGATCGGCGCCCAGACCCCCAGGGTGGCGTAGCCGGGCAGCACGCCCATCAGCGCGGTCGCCGTCCCCATCAGGCTCAGCGTGGCGATGAGCGCGGCCTTCCGGCCGATCCGGTCGCCCATCTGCCCGAAGATCGCCGCGCCGATCGGGCGGGCGGCGAAACCGACGAACTGGGTGGAGAAGGACAGCAGCGTGCCGGCCAGCGCGGACTCGCCGGGGAAGAAGACCGCCGGGAACACCAGCGCCGCCGCGGTGCCGTACAGGAAGAAGTCGTACCACTCGATCGTCGTGCCGATCGTGCTGGCGACGGCGGCCTTCGTGCGCTGCGAGCGCCGGGTGGCCGGATCCAGCGACGTCGAGCCGGGCCCCTCCCGGTGCCCGGACAGCGAGCGGGACATGCTGCGCCTCCCTGGACCTGCCGGGCCGTGGCTCCGGCAACTGGTGCGGACCCCACAACGTTGCTCCGCACAACGGGCTTGGGCAAGCCGGAGCGGCGGGCCGGCGCGGACGGCGGCCCGACCCACCCCCGCTCGTGCGTTCAGGCGAAGCCGGCGACCTCGTGCGGCCGGTACGGCTCCTCCAGCCGGGCCACCTCCTCGGCGCTGAGCTGCAGGTCCACCGCCGCGACCGCGTCGTCCAGGTGCCGGTCCCTGGTCACCCCGACGATCGGGGCGCTGACCACCGGCTTGCTGAGCACCCAGGCCAGCGCGACCTGGGCCCGGGGCACCCCGCGTGCCTCGGCGACCTCGGCGACCCGCTCGACGATCGCCCGGTCGCTGGACTCGTCGTAGAGCTTCTTGCCGAACTCGTCGGTGCTCGACCGGGCGGTCGCCTCGTCCCAGTCCCGGGTCAGCCGGCCGCGGGCCAGCGGGCTCCACGGGATGACGCCGATGCCCTGGTCGGCGCACAGCGGGTGCATCTCCCGCTCCTCCTCGCGGTTGAGCAGGTTGTAGTGGTCCTGCATGGACACGAAGCGGTGCCAGCCGTGCTCACCGGCCGAGTGCAGGGCCTTGCCGAACTGCCAGGCCCACATGGAGGACGCGCCGAGGTAGCGGACCTTGCCGGAGCGGACGCAAGTGTCCAGGGCCTCGAGGGTCTCCTCGATCGGCGTGTGCGGATCCCAGCGGTGGATCTGGTAGAGGTCGACGTAGTCGGTGCCCAGCCGGGTGAGGCTGGCGTCGAGCTCGGCGAGGATCGCTTTGCGGGACAGCCCGGCGCCGTTGGGGCCCGGCCGCATCCGGCCGTGCACCTTCGTCGCCAGGACGACGTCCTCCCGGTCGGCGAAGTCCCGGATCGCCCGCCCGGTGATCTCCTCGCTGGAGCCGGCCGAGTAGACGTTGGCGGTGTCGAGGAAGGTGATGCCCGCGGCCAGCGCCCTGCCGATGATCGAACGGCTCTCTGCCTCCGGCAGGCTCCACGGGTGCCCGCCGCGGGCCGGGTCGCCGAAGCTCATCATCCCCAGGCAGATGCGGGAGACCTGCAGGCCGGTGCTGCCCAGACGCGTGTACTCCATGCCCCCACCCTTCCCCCGGCCCCGGCCGGCCCGCCACCGGGCGGCCGGCCGATGGGGGACGGCGGTCAGGGCAGCGCCGCGTACACCTGCTCGGCCTGCTGCTGCACGTCCTCGGGGAGCGCGGTGAAGGGCTCCAGCGCGATCGACCGTCGTGCGCCGCGCCCGGCGTGCCGCCACACGGCGACGGCCTCCCCGCCGCTGACGACGGTCGCCCGGAACATCCCGTTGTTGCCCGGGACGATGCGCTGGGCGAACTCGGCCGGCACCGTGCAGGAGCGGTCGGCGTAGCCCAGCACCAGCTCGTCGAAGCCGGGCAGCAGCAGGACCCGCTCGGCGTCGGCCCGGGAGGCGGCCAGCCGCCCGGGTGTCGCCGGGTCCATCCAGTACTCGGCGCCGTCGGCCTGCAGCCGCTCCAGTCGCGGGGCGGCCACGGCGAGCCCCGCCCGGACATCCCGGACCAGCACCCCGGCCCACCGCACCAGGTCCGCGACGGTGGCCGGGCCGTGCCCGGCGAAGTAGCGCAGGGCCAGCTCGGAGAGCGACTCCTCGCGCTCCAGCCGGCGGGGGGCGGGCACCCACTCGTCGAGCAGCACGAACTGCTGCTCGCCCCCGGCCATCGGGCCCATGCACAGGGTGCCGGTCTGGGCCAGGTACCAGAGCAGGTGGTAGCCCCGCTGGCCGGTGGTGGCGACCCCGCCGCCGGCGAGCACGTCGAGCAGCTCGGCCCGGCCGAGCCGGCCGCCGCCGGCCAGCGCGGCCACGGCCAGCTCGCGGGCCTGCTCCACGTCGCCGTCGGTGATCCCGAGGCGGTCGCGCCGGGTCGGCGCACCGGCGAGCACCCGGGCGCCGAGCAGCTCGAGCATCCACGGCAGGTCGTCGGCGGCAACCAGGTGCAGCGTGCCGCGCATCGGCCACGACCGGACCACCGACCCGCTGTCCAGCGCCGCCACGACGTCGGCCCGGGTGCCGCCGGGCGTGCGCAGCGCCACCGAGGTGAGCGCACCGGGAAGGTCCTGGGCCTGCACCGCGGTCAGCCAGCGCACCGCCTCGCTGCTGCTGGCCGGCCGGGGCCCGGCCAGCCGCTGGGCGACCAGCCGGAGCAGCGCGACCTCCCGCGACGACGTCATGCCGGCACCCTGCCAGCCGGGTCCGACCATCCGGTGCCGCGCGGGACCGGCCGCCGGCGCGAATCGCCCCGGTTCCGCTCGCCGCCCCGGTCTGGTGCACTGCGGGCATGCAGTCAGCGGACTGGGACGCGCGCTACGCCGAGGGTCAGCAGTGGTCGACCGGCCCGAACGCGCTCATCGCCGACCTGCTGGCGGACTCACCGCCCGGGCGCGCGGTGGACCTGGCCGCGGGGGAGGGGCGGCACGCCCGCTGGCTGGCGGGGCTGGGCTGGGAGGTCACCGCGGTGGACTTCTCCCCGGTCGGCCTCGACCGCGGGCGGGCCGCGCCGGGTGGGGACGCCGTCACCTGGGTCGCCGCCGACGTCCTGACCTGGACGCCCCCGGCCGCCGACCTCGACATCGGTCTCGACCTCGTGCTGGTCGCCTACCTGCACCTGCCCCAGCACGAGATGACCGGGCTGCTCACCCGGGCGGTGGGCTGGCTGCGTCCCGGCGGCCGGATGCTGGTGCTCGGTCACGACGTCGACAACCTGATCCGCGGCGTGGGCGGCCCGCAGGACGAGGCCGTCCTGACCAGCCTGCCGCGGCTGGCGCCGGTCGCCGCGCTGCTGGAGGTCGACCGGCTGGAGCAGGTCACGCGGCCGACCCTGGCGGGCACGGCGCTGGACACGCTGCTGTCCGGGCGCCGTCCACCGTCCGGCGAGTGACCTTGGACCCTGGTCGGCGGGCGGGGTCGGAGGAGATGGTGTACCAGCACCACCCCGGACCGGACCGCAACGCCCACACACGGCGGACCGGTCACCTCCCCGGCCCCACCCGCATCCGGAGGAACGCCCGTGCCCACGGCTCTCGCGCGCAGCCCGCACCAGGACGCGTCCATCGACCTGGCCGTCAGCCGCCTGGTCGCGGAGTTCGGTCACCGACTGGACCAGCAGACCGTGGTGGGCGTCGTGCGGAGCTGCCGGCAGGACCTCAGCGGCTCACCGGCCGATGCCCTGCCCGAGCTGGTCGAGCGGCTGGCGCGGTACCGGCTGACCCAGGACTGACCAACCCCGTCCCCCTCTCGCCGGTGGCAACCCGGTTGCGGCGGCCAGGATGATCCCTGCATGGGATACGTCGATGTCGCGGGGGTGCGCTTCACGCTGCCCGACGGCCGGGTGCTGCTGGACGACGTCTCCTTCCGGGTCGGCGAGGGCGCCTGCGCGGCGCTGGTCGGTGAGAACGGCGCCGGCAAGACCACCCTCCTGCGGATCATCAGCGGCGACCTGAGCCCCGACGGCGGCTCGGTGGCCCGCACCGGCGGGCTCGGGGTGATGCGGCAGTTCATCGGCTCGGTCCGCGACGACATCACCGTCGAGCGCTTCCTGGTCGACCTCGCCCCACCCGCCGTCCGGGACGCCTGGGACGCCGTCGAGGCCGCCGAACTGGCGATGATGGAGGCCGACGACGAGCCCACCCAGATGGCCTACGCCTCCGCTCTGGCGCACTGGGGCGACGTCGGCGGCTACGACGTGGAGGTCACCTGGGACACCGTGACCGTCGCCGCGCTCGGTGTGCCCTACGACGGCTGCAAGTACCGGGGGCTGGACACCCTCTCCGGCGGGGAGCAGAAGCGCCTCGCGCTGGAGTGCCTGCTGCGCGGCCCGGACCAGGTGCTGCTGCTCGACGAGCCGGACAACTACCTCGACGTCCCCGGCAAGCGCTGGCTGGAGGAGCGGCTGATCGAGACCCGCAAGACGGTGCTGTTCGTCAGCCACGACCGCGAGCTGCTGGCCCGCGTCGCCGACCGGGTGGTGACCGTGGAGGGCGGGGGCGTCTGGGTGCACGGTGGCGACTGGGCCGGCTACCCCGCGGCCCGGACCGCCCGGCACGAGCGGATGGCCGAGCTGCGCAAGCGCTGGGACGAGGAGCACGAGCGGCTGGTCGACCTGGTGCGAACCCTGCAGCAGCAGGCCAAGAACTCACCGGACATGGCCGCCCGCTACCACGCGATGCAGACCCGGCTGGCGAAGTTCGAGGCGGCCGGCCCGCCGCCGGACCGGCCGCCGGAGCAGCAGGTGGCCATGCGGCTGCGCGGCGGCCGGACCGGGATCCGGGTCGTCGTCGCCGGGCAGCTGGAGCTCACCGGGCTGATGAAGCCGTTCGACCTGGACGTCGACTACGGCGACCGGGTGGCGGTGCTGGGCGCCAACGGGGCGGGCAAGTCGCACTTCCTGCGGCTGCTGGCCGGTCAGGACGTCCCGCACACCGGGAGCTGGCGGCTCGGGGCGCGCGTCGTCCCCGGCTTCTTCGCCCAGACCCACGCCCATCCGGACTGGCTGGACCGCACCCTGGTCGATCTGCTGTGGCACGGGGAGCCGGGCCGGCCGGGGGTGGACCGTGGCCGGGCGATGGCCACGCTGCGCCGCTACGGGCTCGCCGCCCAGGGCGACCAGCTGTTCCGGTCGCTGTCGGGCGGGCAGCAGGCCCGCTTCCAGGTGCTGCTGCTCGAGCTGTCCGGCGCCACCCTGCTGCTGCTCGACGAGCCCACCGACAACCTCGACGTCCTCTCCGCCGAGTCGCTGGAGCAGGCGCTCGCGGCCTACGACGGCACGGTGGTGGCGGTCACCCACGACCGGTGGTTCGCCCGCACGTTCGACCGGTTCCTAGTCTTCGGCGCCGACGGGCGGGTCTACGAGGCACCGGAGCCGGTCTTCGACGAGGCCCGCGTCCAGCGCACCCGCTGAGCAGGCGCCGGGACTTTTTCGGGCTCAAGTCCCGGGACTTTTTCGGGCTAAAGCTCCCCGGGGTCGAGGGTGCCGGTGCCGCCGATGCGGTCCAACTCCTCGAGCTCCACCGGCCCGAGCACCCGGGCGGCTGCCGCCAGGTTCTCCTCCAGGTGCGCCTCCGACGAGGTGCCGGGGATGAGCAGCAGGTTGGGTGAGCGGGCCAGCAGCCAGGCCAGCGCCACCTGCATCGGCGTGCTGTCGAGCCGGCGCGCCACCGTCTCCAGCGCGGCGGACTGGATGGGCGTGAACCCGCCGAGCGGGAAGAACGGGACGTACGGCACGCCGTCCCGGGCGAGCGCGTCCACCAGCGGGTAGTCGTCGCGGTGCACCAGGTTGAAGTGGTTCTGCACGCACGCCACCGGCGCGATCGACCGGGCCTCGGCGAGTTGCTGCGCCGTCACGTTGCTGACCCCGAGGTGCTGGATCAGCCCCTCCTGCTGCATCGCGGCCAGCGCCTGGAAGGGCTCGGCGAGCGAGCGCTCGACCGGCGCGGCGAAGCCGGGCAGCCGCAGGTTCACCACCGGCAGCACGTCCAGGCCCAGGTGCTCGAGGTTCTCGTGCACCGCTGCGCGCAGGTCGTCCGCGGACAGCGCCTCGGGCCATCCGCCCTCCGGGGTGCGGCGGGCGCCGACCTTGGTGACGATGGTCAGCTCGTCCGGGTAGGGGTGCAGCGCCTCGCGGATGATCTCGTTGACCACCTGCGGGCCGTAGTAGTCGCTGGTGTCGATGTGGTCGACGCCGAGCTCCACCGCGCGGCGCAGCACGGCGACCGCGGCGGCCCGGTCGCGGGGTGGCCCCATCACGTGCGGCCCGGCCAGCTGCATGGATCCGTAGCCGATGCGGTGCACCGTGCGGTTGCCGAAGGCGAACTCGCCCGACTTCTCCGCCGTCGTCGTCATGGCTGGTTGCTACCCCCGACCGGCGGGCGGCCGAAACGTCAGCGGGCGGCCACCGGAGCCAGCGTCTGCTGCCAGGCCGCGACGTCAGAGCTGGCGGCGACGTCCAGGCCGCGTGCGTCGGAGCGTTCGCCGCCCAGCGCCAGGACGGCGACCCCGGCGCCGGCCAGCGCGACCACGGCCCCCACCCAGATGGGTGCGGTGTAGCCGAGCCCCGCGGACAGCACCGCCGCACCCAGCGCCGCACCGAAGGCGTTCGCCACGTTGAACGCGGCCTGGTTGGCGGCAGACACGAGGCTGCCGCCGGGCACCCGGGCGGCCTCGATCACCCGGTTCTGCACCACCGGGCCGAGCGCGAAGCCCAGCGTGCCGAACAGCACCAGCAGAACGACGGCGGCCGCCGGGGTGCGGGCCAGCAGGGCGAAGGCCGCCAGCACCGCGGACATGGCGACCAGGCCGACCGCGACGAAGGAGAACCCGAAGCGGTCACCGAGCCGGCCGCCGGACAGGGTGCCGATGGTGGTCCCCACCCCGAACAGCGCGAGCACGGGGGTCACCCAGCCCTCGGGGATGCCGCCGAGCTCGGTCAGGATGGGGTTGACGTAGCTGTAGACGGCGAACAGAGCCGCGAAGCCGACCATGGTGAGACCGAGGATCAGCCACACCTGGCGGCGGCCGAACGCGGACAGCTCGATCCGCAGGTCGGTGCGCTCCCCGGCGACCGCCGGCATCCAGGCCAGCAGCCCGGCGATGGTGACCAGGCCGATGCCGGCGACCGCGCCGAGCACCAGGCGCCAGCTGGACTGCTGGGCGACGAAGGTGCCCAGCGGCACGCCGACGACGTTGGCGAGGGTCAGCCCGGTGATCATCAGCGAGATGGCCTGGGTGGCCTTCTCCCGGGGCACCAGCCGGCGCGCGGCCACCGCGCCGACGCCGAAGAACGAGCCGTGGGCCAGCGCGGTGATCACCCGGGCGACGAGCAGGGTCGTGTAGCCGGGGGCCAGCGCGGACAGCGCGTTGCCGACGACGAAGACCACCATCAGCCCGATGAGCGTCTGCCGGGGGGTGAACCGCACGCCGACGGCGGTGAGCGTGGGGGCGCCGATGACCACACCGACGGCGTAGGCGGAGATCAGCAGCCCGACCGCGGACACCGACACGTCCAGGTCCCCGGCGATCTGCGGGAGCATGCCCATCACCACGAACTCGGTGGTGCCGATGCCGAAGGCACCGATGGCGAGGGCGAGCAGGGCGAGGGGCACGACAGGACTCCGGACAGCAAGGGGGAAGGAGGACGCGGACCACGGCGTCCTGTTCCAGTCAAGAGCACAACGGCCCGGACCCTTGCCCGCGACAGCCATGAGCCTCGTCACGTCGGGGAACGCGGACGAGCCACGCGCGGGGAGCACCCGCACGCGGCCCGGGTCCGGTCAGGGTCGGAGCAGCACCTTCACCGCGCCGTCCTGCTTCCGCCGGAAGGTCTCGTACGCCTCCGGCGCCTGCTCCAGGGGGACGTGGTGGGTGGCGAAGCTCTCCACGCCAAGGAAATCCTCGTCCACCAGCAGCGGGAGGATGTCCGGCACCCAGCGCCAGACGTTGGCCTGCCCCATCCGCAGCTGGATCTGCTTGTCGAACATGGTCATCAGCGGCATCGGGTCGGTCGCGCCGCCGTAGACGCCGGACAGCGAGATGGTGCCGCCGCGGCGCACGACCTCGATGGCGGTGTTCAGCGCGGCCATCCGGTCGATGCCGGCGACCTGCATGACCTTCTCCATGATCGCGTCCGGCACGATCGCGGTCGCCTTCTGGGCGAGCTTGGCGCCGGGGGAGCCGTGCGCCTCCATGCCGACGGCGTCGATGACGGCGTCCGGACCGCGGCCGTCGGTCTTGTCCCGGGCCCAGGCGACGACGTCGGCCTGGGTGGTGGAGTCCAGCACGTCGATGCCGTTGGCCCGGGCGCGGGCCAGCCGCTCAGGGACGGTGTCGGCGGCCAGCACCTGCCCGGCACCCAGGTGTTTCGCGACCCGGGTCGCCATGTCGCCGATCGGGCCCAGGCCGAGCACGAGCACCGAGCCGCCCTTGGGCACCGCGGCGTACTGCACCGCCTGCCAGGCGGTGGGCAGCACGTCGGACAGGTACACGAACCGGTCGTCCGGCGGGCCGTCGGGAACCTTGATCGGCAGGGTGTTGCCGAAAGGCACCCGCAGGTACTCGGCCTGACCGCCGGGCACCTGGCCGTAGAGCTTGGTGTAGCCGAACAGCGAGGCGCCGTAGCCCTGTTCGCGGTTCTGGGTGGTCTCGCACTGGCTGTGCAGGCCCTGGCTGCACATCCAGCAGGTGCCGCAGGAGATGTTGAACGGGACGACGACCCGGTCGCCCACCTGCAGTTCGGTCACCCCGGGGCCGACCTCGCGGACCACGCCCATCGGCTCGTGGCCCATGACGTCGCCGACGGTCATGAACGGGGCCATCACCTCGATCAGGTGCAGGTCGGAGCCGCAGATGCCGGACGAGGTGATCTCGACGACGACGTCGGTGGGGTCGGTGATCGTGGGGTCCGGGACGGTGTCCACCCGGACGTCGTCCCGGCCGTGCCAGGTCACTGCGCGCATGGGTTGCTCCTCGGTCTCGGGGCACCGCGGGACTTCCCGCGACGTGGTCGGGCGGCGGTGCTGCAGATGCGGAACGTCGGTTCCGGTACCCGCGACGGCGCGGTCGATTCCTGACGCGCTGACACACATGACGTCACCCAGCGTCGCCGGTTGGCAGACGTTGTTGTGAGCCTCGCCTCTTGACTCGGTGTGCATACCCCCGAGGGCACATCACGAACAGGTCACGACGTGTTTCCATGAATCCGCTTTCCCACGCGTGGCCGTGTCGTGCCCCGCCCCGACGAAAGACAGGTGTATGGACCCGAAACGCCTCGCTCGACTCCTCGACCGCCGTCCCGCGGGTCGCGTCGGCACGGGCACGGCGCCCGCCGCCGTCCGGCCGACCATGGGACCGGCGGCGGCAGGGGAGCCGCAGGGCGTGCCGGTTCCTCCTGCAGCCACCGGCGCCGCGCGCGCCGGCGGGCGGCGGCGGCCGGCCGTCCTCGTGGCGTCGGCGCTGCTGGCGGCGGCGGGGCTCGGTCTGGTGACCGCCGGGCCGCTGAGCGCGCAGGCCGCGCCGATGTCGGAGCCGGCCGGGGCGACCAGCGTCGCGGAGGAACTGGGGCTGCGCGGTGCCCCGGCCTCCCCGGTCAGCGCGGACGAGGCCGGCGCGCGCCTGCACGAGATCGCGGCCAGCCGGGCCGAGCGCGAGGACGCGCAGGCCGCGGCCGCCC
>JAICZD010000224.1 GCA_025933855.1 Modestobacter sp.
ACCCGGCGGTCGAGGATCCGGACGGCGTCCTCCTCGATGAGGACGTTCTGCGCGATGATCGTGGGCACGGGGACGTCCACGCGCACGATTCCACCTCCCTCGGTGGGGTCACCTGTCGGTCGGCAGCGGTCGGCCCCGGGCCGACGACCGTCGGCGGCTGGAACGTGGGGCACTATGGAATGCGCCCGCTCCCGCGTCAAGGAGGGACACCCGCCGGTCGCGCCACGGATCGACGCCGCCGTCGGCGTGACCGGGAGGACCGAGGGAGGCGGCGGCACCCTGGTGGTGCCGTCCGTGGGCTCGGGCAGGAGAGCGGCTGCCCGGACGGCGACGGCCGCTCTGGACCGGGGCACCTGCGCAGTCCCAGACTGGGCGGCACACCGGCTTCAGGAGGACACATCCGTGGACCTCGGCATCGATCTGGGCACCAGCAACACCGTGGTGAGTGATGTCCGCCACGGCATCGTCTACGACGAACCGTCCGTCATGCTGCTGCGCCGCGGCAGCGGCCGCCGGGAACGGATCTTCGCCGTCGGCACCGAAGCAGCCGATCTGCTCGGTCGCGCTCCGTCCGAGTTCGTCGCGATCCGGCCGATGCACGACGGTGTGGTGACCGACCTGGAGACGGCCCGCACCTATCTGCGCTCGGTCCTGCGGAGGTCCGCGGGGCGGGGATGGGGCCTCCCGAGGCGCGCAGCGATCGGGGTGCCCGTCGGTTCCACCGCGCTCGAGCACCGCGCGCTCCTGGAGGCCGCGGAGGAGTCCGGCCTCCACACGGTGGCGGCGCTCGACAAGTCGATCGCCGGCGCCGTGGGGTGCGGCATCGACCCGCTGGAGCGCCGCGTGCACATGGTCGTCGACGTCGGGGGTGGCACGGCCGAGGTGGTGGCGTTCTGCTTCGGCGGGCTGCTCGCCCACCGGTCGAGCAAGCTGGCCGGTGACGAGATGACTCTTGCCGTCTCCCGGTACCTGCGCGAGACACACCATCTGCACGTCGGCGAACTCGAGGCGGAGAGTCTCAAGATCCGCGCGTCGGCCGACGCGGACGGCCCGCTCGTCGTCCAGGGCCGCGATGCCGTCAGCGGCCGGCCGCTGCTGACGACGGTGAAGGCGGAGGAGGTGACCGACGCCGTGCGGCCGATCACCGAGGAGATCCTCCGGACGCTCGCCGCGTGCCTGGACGATCTACCCCCGCAGGCGCTCGCCGACGTGCTCGCGGAGGGCGTCGTCGCGTTCGGCGGGTCCTCGCAGATCCAGGGTTTTCCCCAGGAGCTGGAGCAGAGCCTCGGCCTTCCGGTGAAGCTGGCCGCCCAACCCATGACCTGCGTGGCCGACGGCGCCGCCCGGGCACTGCGCAACCGCCGGCTGCTCAGCGCCTACGCCCGGCGCTGACCGTCAGGGCACCTGCACCGGGCCGGTGGCGAGGATGTCCGCACGGTGGTCGACGTAGTAACGCAGACCGTCGGCCGCCACGCTGGTCGCGCTGTTCCCGCCGGTTCCGGGCCCCTGCGCCCAGGCGGTCAGCACGATCTCGGGGTCGTCCATCGGGGCGGCGGCGGAGATCCAGTTGTCGTACTCGCCGTCCCGGAGGCCGCCGTCCTGCGCCGTGCCGGTCTTCGCGCCGGCCGGCATGGGCAGACCGGCCAGCCGGACCGCGGTGCCGCCGGTCACTGCAGCGCGCATCCCGTCGCGGACCGGGCCGAGCTGCGCCGCGAAGGGCAGCGGCGTCGCGGTGGACCCCGGGAGCGAGGTGTAGGCGCCCTTCTGCGCTGCGGTCGCCAGGCCGAGGCGGGGAGTCACCAGGTTGCCGGTGGCCACCGCGGCGGTCCACCGGGCGTTCTGCAGGGGCGTGACCTGCAGCTCGCCCTGGCCGATCCCCAGGATGACCGTGGACCCGCCGTACCACGCGCCTCCCTTCGCCTTGACCGACTCCGGGGTGCCGAGGTAACCGGCGGACTCGCCGGGGAGGTCGATGCCGGTCGGCTGCCCCACCCCCAGCGCCCGGGCCGTGTCGATCACCGTCTGTGGGCCGAGGGCGACGGCGAGCTTGTAGAAGTAGACGTCGTTGGAGATGGCGATGGACTGGACCAGGTCCATCGGCCCCATCGGCTTCCAGTTGTGGAAGACGTGGCCGCCGTAGGTGAAGTCGGCCCCGGTGGGGACGACCTGGTGCGGCCCGAGGACCGGATGGGCCTGGTTGGCCGCCGCCATGACGAGCTTGAACGTCGACCCGGGCGGGGCGACCGCCTGGGTGACGTGCTCGAGCGTGGGCGAGCCCGGCACCCCGTCCAGGGCCTTCAGCGCGCCGGCGTCGACCGGTGGCCCGTAGAGGTTGTCGTCGAACGACGGGGCGCTCACGATGGCGAGCACCTGCCCCGACCGGGGATCCATCGCCACGGCGGCACCGATCTTGCCGAGCGGGCGGGGCTGTGCGCGCAGGGCGGCGGCGAGGCCGGCGTCCAGCTGCCGCTGCAGGCCCAGGTCCAGGGAGAGCCGCAGGTCGGCGCCGGGAACGGGGGGCAGCCGCTCCCCGAGCGCGACCGGCACACCCGTCGGGTCGACGTACACGCACTGGCGGCCGTTGACTCCCCGCAGCACCGCGTCGTACTGCTGCTCCACCCCCGCGCGGCCGACGATCTCGCCCAGCGGCAGCCCCGGCCAGCGCTCCTCGTCGGCCGGCGTGGCCACCCCCACGAACCCGAGCAGGGGCCCGAGCAGCGCGCCCTGCGGATAGGCGCGCCGGGGCTCCGCGACCACCATGACGCCCGGGATCCCGGCTGCGTCGACCGCGTCGCCGGTCGCGCGCGAGACCTCGGCCACCGGCAGTGACAGCGTGGTGCCCGGCGCCGCGTGGATCTGCGCGTCGAGGTCCTCGCGTGGCCGCCCCGTGAGCTGCGCGAGCCGGTCGATGTCCGCGGGCCGGGCGCGCACCAGGGCGGGTATGACGAGCACCCGGTCCACCCCGCTGCCGACGTCCGCGGCGTTCACGGCCAGAGGCGTGTCGTGCCGGTCGGTGATCGAGCCGCGGGGAGCGGGCAGCCGGATGCAGCGGGTCATCTGCTCCTGCCCGACGACCCGGAGCGCGTCCCCCTGGGTGGTCTGCAGGCGCCACCCGTAGACCCCGAAGGAGACCAGCAGGACGGACAGCGTGATCGCGGCCAGCCGGACCAGCCGCGGCCGCGGGTTGCGCCATCTCGGCATCGCCCACAGGCGCCTCCGGGCGCCGTCCTGGCGGATCGACAGCACGACACCGATCGCGGCCAGGTGGACGACCAGCGCCGTTCCGCCGTAGCTGAGCAGCGGAAAGGGGACGCCGGCGAGGGGGAGCAGCCCGAGGTTCCCCCCGACCGAGACGACGGTCTCCAGTCCCAGCAGGATCGCGAGTCCACCGCCGACGAGCGCGCCGTGCGGTGTGCGGGACGACGCCCGGCCGGCCAGGGCGAGCCGCCACACGAGGATGACGGCGGCCAGCACCACCCCGGCGCCGGCGACCAGGCCCCACTGCCCGACCAGGCTGGCGAGCGCCAGGTCGGTGTCCCGCTCGGGCAGGTACTGCGCGCGCAGGCCCCGGAGCGGATCGTCCGTACGCCCGAAGAGCCCACCCGAGGCCACCGCGATGTGCGCCTGCCGCAGGGCCCAGCCCGAGCCGGTCGACGACTGCTCGGACCCGACCAGGAAGGTGCCCAGGCGTTCGAGCTGATAGGGCAGCAACAGGCTGATCAGCAGCGGGGCCGAGATCGCCGCCGTAGCCGCCAGCGGCAGCAGGAAACGCCCCGGCACGCGCCCGATGACCAGCATGGACACGGTGAGGACGACGAGCAGCATCGTGGTGCTGAGGTCCGGCTGGAGCAGCGTCAGCCCGATGGGCACGACCGCGAGCAGCACGGCCGCGCCGAAGCGCTGCCATGGCGGCCGGCTCGAGCCGAGGACGCCGGCGAGGACCAGCAGCAGCCCCAGCTTGGCCAGCTCGGACGGCTGGAAGGTGAACGAGCCGACCGCGATCCACCGGGTGGCGCCCTTCGCCGACAGCCCGAACACCAGCACACCGACGAGGAACAGGACGGCGGCACCGTAGGCGGCCCAGCCGAGGACGCCGAGGTACCGGACCCGGACCCGCCAGCACACCGCCAGGGCGACCACCCCGCCGGCGGCGATCAGGCCCTGCCGAACCGCCAGCTGCGGCTCACCGATGAGGTAGAGGTTCGCCAGCCCGAAGCCGACCAGCGCGATCGCGGCCACGACCGCGAGCACATCGAACGCGCTGCTGCGACGGCGCGCGCGCTCTTCGCGGGTCCGCCGCCGACGTCCCCGCGGCGCCGGGAGAGCGGCTGCTCCGGTGCGAGGCTCGGACGTGCCGCCGCGGAGGTGCCTGCGCTGTCGCCGGGTCCAGCGTCGGCTCCCACGCGGGCTCGCCGGCATCCCGGCCGGTCCGTAGATCGGCATGCTGCCCTCCCTGCGCTTCGCTCAGCCGGCCCCGGCCCCGGCCCCGGCCCCGGCCCCGGCGGCGGCGCCGGACCGGCAGGAGCCGACGAGCACCGGTGCGGAGGACGCGGCCGCGGGCACCTCCGTGACGGCGACCACCCCCACGGCCTGGGCCGCCGGCAGCGGAACGGTGCCCACGACCGCGACACGCTCCCCGCCGGGCGGGATGGAGACGGAGCCGCCCGGCGCCGGGACGACGGCGCCGGTGCACCGGTCGACGGTGCGGTAGGACCACGTGACGACCTGGGCACCGGCCCCGGGGACCACCTGGACCAGCACGCGGACCGTGCACGGTGCCCCCGGTGTGCACGGGGCAAGGGGGCGCAGGTCGACCCCGCGCACGCTGCCCGCCGACGCGGGCGCGGGCGGCACGATCGGCAGGCCGTCGGGTTCCGGTGCGGCCGACGGCGTCGACCCGCTGCGCCCGGCGTCCAGGAGGACGTCGATGTCCGTGGCGACCTTGTCCCGCAGGACGGCGACCTCCAGCACGCCGGCCCCGACCAGGACCAGGATGGACAGGAGCCACGCGCCGATCCGCCGTCCGGTGATCCGATCCTCCCGGTGAGGGGCCGGCGGCGCCGGGGCCGGGCGGGTCGCGGCGGGCGGGACACCCGCCGGCCCGGCGACCCGTGCCGGCTCCGCATGCCGGCCGACCGCCGTGGCCAGCGCGCCCAGCTCGGCGCGGACGGCGCTGGAGTCGATGCCGGCAGCTGCCTCGCCCAGCCTCCGCGCCACGGCGGGGATGCCCGCCACCGGCAGCTCCGCCACCGCCTGGTCGAGCGCGGCCAGCAGCTGGTCGGCGGCTGGATCGGGACGGCGCGCGCCGAGCCGGGCGGCTCGCGCGACGTCGGCGAGGACGTTCCCGACAGCCACCCCGGGCGGACCTCCCGCCGGGGGGACTGCGTCGCCGGCCTGCCGCTCCGGGGCCGGACGACGGAGCACCACCCGCCCGTCGGTACCGATGAGGACCTGCTCGACGGTCACCCGGTCGCTGCCGGAACTCCTGCTGTC
>JAICZD010000124.1 GCA_025933855.1 Modestobacter sp.
CCCACGGTGACGCCGGGCGTGGAGGTCTCGACGGCGAAGCTGGAGATGCCCCGGCCGCCCTTCTCCTCGGCGTTCGTGCGCGCGAAGACCATGAAGAGGTCGGCGATCGGGGCGTTGGTGATGTAGCGCTTGCCGCCGTTGAGCACCCAGCCGTCGCCGTCCCGGCGGGCGCTGGTGCGCAGCCCGGCCGGGTCGGAACCGGCCTCGGCCTCGGTGAGCGCGAAGGAGCCGATCAGCTCGCCGGCGGCCAGCCGCGGCAGGTAGGCCTTCTTCTGCTCCTCGCTGCCGAACCGGGCGATGACCTGGCCGGCGATGCCGTTGTTCGTGCCGAACAGCGACCGGAACGCCGGGGTGGTGTAGCCGAACTCGACGGCCAGCTGCACGTCCTCGCTCATGGTGACGCCGAGGCCGCCGAACTCCGCCGGCAGCGCGTAACCGAACAGGCCCATGTCGGCCGCCGCGGCGCGGAGTTCGTCGGGGATGCGGTCCTCGCGGTCGATCTCCTCCTCGCGCGGGACGACGACCTCCCGCACGAGCCGGCGCACGGCGGCCCTGACCTGGCTGAAGTCCTCGGCGTCCATGGGGAACATCATCGTCGTCCGCCGGAGTGGAGGAAATTCGTCGGCGTGACGCCGACGAATCCACTCCACCTCGTGCCGGTGGGGGTTGGGGCGCGGCCCGGCGGGTCATCCTCGGAGGGTGGATCCGGTGGGTGAGCTGGTGGTCGTCCGGCACGGGCAGACCGAGTGGAGCCGGGACGGCAAGCACACCGGCGTCACCGACCTGCCGCTGCTGCCCGCAGGTGAGGACGACGCCCGCCGGTTGCGGTCGGTGCTGGCCGAGCGGGGGATCACCCATGCCTTCGTCAGTCCGCTGCAGCGGGCCCGGCGGACCGCGGAGCTGGCCGGCCTGATGGACGGGCGGGTGGAGTGCGTGCTCGACGATGATCTGGTCGAGGTCGACTACGGCGGTTACGAGGGCCGGACGACCGCCGAGATCTCCGCCGACCGAGGCGGGACGTGGTCGCTGTGGGCCGACGGCACGGTGCCCGGCGACACACCCGGCGAGTCACTCGCGGCGGTGGCCGAGCGGGTGGACCGGGTGCTGGCGCGGGTCCGTCCGCTGCTGGACGGCGGCGACGTCGCGCTGGTCGCGCACGGGCACGTGCTGCGCATCCTCACCGCCCGCTGGCTGGGCCTCGACCCGGCGGCGGGCGCGCTGTTCCCGCTGGCCACTGGGCGCTACGGGGTGCTGGGCCACGAGCACGACTGGGCGGCCCTGACCGGCTGGAACACCGGCTGCTCCTGACACCCCCAGGCCGGGCGGCCCGGTCAGGGAACGGTGTGCCCGCCGCCCTCGGCGCCGTCCGGTTCCGGGGCCGAAGTCGTGCCGTGCGCCGCGAGCCAGTCGGCCCGCCGGCGAGCGGAGGCCCGCGCGAGCCAGGCGTCCTGCACCACCTCGGCGAGCTCCCGCCGGGTGATCTCGCCGAGCCGGCCGGCCTGCACCAGCACGGAGTCGTGCCCGTCGAAGTGCGGGGTGGTGAAGAACGGCTTGGTCGGGTCCTGGACGAGGGCCAGCTTGTCGGCCTCGGACTCCACCCAGATGACGATCACGTCGGGGAGTCGTTGCCCGGTCTCCGGATCCACGGCGTCCGGCCGGGGGGTGCGGAAGAAGACGAAGGACTTGCCGCCCACCTGGTAGACCGGATTGCCGGAGGACCCGTGGACGACGGTCACGTGGGGCAGCCCGAGTGCCAGCTCGTGCACGTCCTCCACCCGCGCCTGCCGATCAGCGGCCACGCCGGCAGCGTAGGGGCGAACCAGCCGTCGTACCCCTCACCCCGTCGTGCTGCCGTACGGGGCGAGCACGAGGTCGAGGTCGGACTCCGGCTCCGGGCGCACCGGCCGGCCGAAGTACCAGCCCTGCCCGAGGTCGGCGCCGAGCTGCCGCACCTCCTCGGCCACCCGCTCGGACTCCACGCCCTCGGCCACCACGACCGCGCCCAGCCCGTGGGCCAGGTCGATCACCGACCGGGCGACCGCCCGCGGCCCGGCGTCGGTCAGCCGGGCCACCAGCTCCTTGTCCAGCTTGACGACGTCGGGCCGGACGGCGGCGACCAGGGCCAGGCTCGACCAGCCGGCACCGACGTCGTCCAGGGCGACCCGCCAGCCCAGTGACCGGTGGTGCTCCAGCACCGACAGCAGGTGTCCGCGGTCGGTGATGGCGTGCGACTCGACGACCTCGAAGACCAACTGCGCCGGGGACAGGCCGCTGTCGTGCACGGCCCGCTCGGTGCCGGCCAGGCACACCTGCGGCCGGTACACCGCCGAGGGGTTGCTGTTGACGTACAGGTCGGCGGCGCCCAGCCAGCCGGCGGCGCCGCGGATCGCCGCCTCGCGGGCGACGCGGTCCAGCCGGGGCAGCCAGCCGGCCGACTCGGCCAGGAAGAACAGGTCGCCGCCGCCGACCTCGCGGCCGTCGGCCCGGCCGCGCAGCAGCGCCTCGTGGGCGACGACGGTGCCGTCGGACAGCGAGACGATCGGCTGGTAGACCGGCCACAGCTCGGCGTCGGTCAGCACGCCGACCTCCACCGTCACGCCGCGGCGGGCCAGTTCCACCGCCAGGGACGGCGCGGTGAGCAGCCGGGTGGCCAGCGCGACGGCGTCCTCCGGCGGATCGGCGGCCACCCGGACCGCGTCGGCCTCGGCCGGGGTGAGCTCCCGGGCCAGCCGCTGCAGCAACCGCTGCACCCGGCGGCCGCCGGGCTCGGGGTCGACGACCTCGAGCAGCCCGGGGTCGGCGTAGACCTCCAGCCGCAGCGCCCCGGCGGTGCGGGCGATGGCGGGCAGCAGGTGCTCCAGCGTGCTGGCCATCATCAGCCGGGTCGCCGGCTCGGGGGTCGTCCAGGACGGCCGGACGACGTCGGCGAACTCGCTCACCCCAGCAGGATGACCGACGCCCGGGTCCGCTCCGGACAGGCGCGCGGGCCGCCCGCCGAGCCGGCCGTCCGGGTTCAGCCGACCGGGTTCAGCCGACCGGCTGGAACCGGCGCAGCCGCAGGCTGTTGGTGACCACCAGCACCGAGGACGCCGCCATCGCCAGCCCCGCGAGCACCGGGTTGAGGAACCCGAACGCGGCCAGCGGCACGAGCGCGACGTTGTAGGCGAACGCCCAGAACAGGTTGCCCTTGATCACCGCGAGGGTCCGCCGGGCGAGCCGGACGGCGTCGACGGCGGCGGACAGGTCGTTCCGCACCAGGGTCAGGTCGCTGGCCTCGATCGCCACGTCGGTGCCCGAGCCCATCGCCAGGCCCAGGTCGGCCTGGGCCAGCGCCGGGGCGTCGTTCACGCCGTCGCCGACCATGGCCACGACCCGGCCCTGCGCCTGCAGCCGCGCGACGACGTCCACCTTGCCGGCGGGCAGCACCCCGGCGACCACCTCGCCGCGGTCGGGGTCGAGCCCGACGGACCGGGCGACGGCCGCCGCTGCGCCGGCGTTGTCGCCGGTGACCAGCACCGGTGCCAGGCCCAGCGCCCGCAGCTGCGCGATCGCGGCGGCGCTGCTGGGCTTCACGGTGTCGGCGACGACGAGCACGCCGCGCACCTCGCCGTCCCAGGCGACCTGGACGGCGGTGCGCCCGGCGGCCTCGGCTGCCGCGACGGCGGCGGCGACCTCCGCGGACGCCGGGGGCAGCCCGCGACCGACGACGACCTCGCGCCCGTCGACCTGCGCGCGAGCGCCCTCCCCGGGCCGGTTGGCGAAGTCGGTGGCCGCCGGCAGCGGGCCGCTCGCGGCGGCCACGACGGCCCGGGCGATGGGGTGCTCCGAGCCGCTCTCGACGGCCGCGGCCAGCCGCAGCGTGTCCGGGTGCCCGACGACCTCGAGCAGGCTCATCCGGCCGGTGGTGACCGTGCCGGTCTTGTCCAGGACGACGGTGTCGACGGTCCGGGTGCTCTCCAGCACCTCCGGGCCCTTGATCAGCACGCCGAGCTGGGCGCCCCGGCCGGTGCCGACGAGCAGCGCGGTGGGGGTGGCCAGCCCGAGCGCGCAGGGGCAGGCGATGACCAGGACGGCGACCGCGGCGGTGAAGGCCGCGGTCGGGTCGCCGGTGGCCAGCAGCCATCCGGCCAGGGTGACCGCGGCGACGGCCAGGACGACGGGGACGAACACCGCCGAGACCCGGTCGGCCAGCCGCTGCACGGGGGCCTTGCCGCTCTGCGCCCGGGTGACCAGCCGGCCGAGCTGGGCCAGCGTCGTGTCGCTGCCCACCCGGTCGGCCTCGACGACGAGCCGGCCGCCGACGTTGACCGTGGCGCCGGTGACCCGGTCGCCGACGGCGACCTCGACGGGCACGCTCTCGCCGGTGAGCATCGAGAGGTCCAGCGCGGACCGGCCGCCGACGACGACGCCGTCGGTGGCGACCTTCTCCCCGGGCCGGACGACGAACCGGTCGCCGATCTGCAGCTGGTCGATCGGTACGGGCACCTCCCGGCCGTCGCGCAGCACGGTGGCGTCCTTGGCGCCCAGCGCGAGCAGCGCCTCCAGCGCGGCGCCGGACCGGCGCTTGGCCCGCGCCTCGGCGTACCGGCCGGCCAGCAGGAAGACGGTGACCGCGGAGGCGACCTCCAGGTAGAGCTCGTCGGAGCCGGAGCCCCGCGCGGGGAACAGCGCGAAGGACATCCGCATCCCCGGCATCCCCGCGTCGCCCAGGAACAGCGCCCACAGCGACCAGAGATAGGCCGCGGTGATCCCGATGGAGACCAGGGTGTCCATCGTGCTGGTGCCGTGCCGGGCGCTGAGGACGGCGGCCCGGTGGAAGGGCCAGGCGCCCCACACCGCGACCGGGCTGGCCAGCGTGAGGGCCAGCCACTGCCAGTTGTCGAACTGCAGCGCGGGCACCATCGACAGGATCAGGACCGGCGCTGCCAGGACGGCGCTGACCAGCAGCCGCCGGCGCAGCGCGGCGTCCGGGTCCGGAGCCGGGGTGGTCTCGTCGTCCGGTGCCGGCGGAACGGGCAGTGCGGCGGAGTAGCCGGCGTCGGAGACCACGGCCAGCAGCCGGTCGGTGCCCACGCGCGCCGGGTCGAAGCGGACGGTGGCCGCCTCCGTGGCGTAGTTCACGCTGGCCTGCACGCTGTCGAGCTTGTTCAGCTTGCGCTCGATCCGGTTGGCGCAGCTGGCACAGGTCATGCCGGCGATGTCCAGGCGGACCTCGGCCAGCGGTGACGCGTCGTCGGAGGGTGCCGCCCGGTGCCCCGCCGTCATGCCGGGTCGGCGGAGTAGCCCGCCTCGGCGACGGCGGCCTGCACCTGCTCCGCGGTCACGTCCTGGCCGGTGACCTGCAGCCGGCCGGAGGCGAGGTCCACGTCCACCGAGCTGACGCCGGCGAGCTCGCCGACCTCCTCGGTGACGGAGGCGACGCAGTGCTGGCAGGTCATGCCGGTGACGGCGAAGGTCTGGGTCTGCACGGGGGCTCCTCTGCGGTGGTACGGATCAGGACCGGACGAGCCGGGCGATGGCGGCCGACGCCTCGGCGATCCTGGCCTCGGCGGTGGCGCCGTCGTCCTCGGCCGAGCTGGCGACCGCGTCGCGGACGCAGTGGCCGAGGTGGTCGTCGAGCAGCCCGAGGGCGACGGCCTGCAGCGCCTTCGTCGCGGCCGCCACCTGGGTGAGCACGTCGATGCAGTAGGTGTCGTCCTCGACCATCCGGGCGATGCCCCGCACCTGGCCCTCGACCCGGCGCAACCGCGCCAGCACCTGCTCCTTGTTCCCGGTGTATCCCGCCATGGCATCTACTATACCCCCGTAGGGTACGAGTCACCAGCCGCGGGTGCCCGGCTCCCCCTTGAACGGCCCGACCACCTCGGCGGTGATCCAGCCCCCGTAGAAGTCCCCCGCCTGCGCCCGCACCGGCTCCCCGTCCACCGTCGCCCGGTCCACCCGGCTCGGGTAGAAGGCGACGGCGCCGCGCAGGTGCTCGTAGCCGGGGGTGGGGCGCTCGTAGGACCAGCCGACCGCCGGGTGCCGGGTGCCGTCGACGACGACGTCCCAGTAGGTCGCCGTCCCCTTCCACTCGCACCACGAGGCGCCGTCGGCGGCCTGCAGCACGCCGGGGACGACGTCGTCGCGCGGCACGTAGTAGACCGGCGGGTGGCTGGTCTCGCAGACCCGGACCGCGCGTTCGGTGCGGGCGACGACGCGGCCGCCGACCACGACCTCGATCCGGCGTCCGGTCACCTCGGCCGACGGCGGTCGCGGGTAGTCCCAGACGGACTCCTGGCCGGGGCCGGGCCGATCCCTACGGGGGTGGGTCACACCCCGAGTGTGCGCCGCGGGCCGGTGGTGCCCGCTGCGGCGCCCGGACGGCTCAGCGCCGGCGGCGGACCGCGGCCGGCGGCGGGTCGTTGCGGTGCCGGAAGCGCCGGGCGGCCACGAAGGTGATGGTCAGACCGACGACGCTGACCAGCGCGATGCCGGGCGGGCTCTGCAGGAAGGCCAGCGCGGCGGCCTTGCCCTGGGCGGTGAGCCGCTGGGGGCTGCCCCGGTAGGACAGCTCGTCCAAGGTGGCCGCGAGCGACTCGCGGGCGGCGTCGATCTCCTGCTGGATCTGCTCGGGGCTGCGCGGCACAGCCGACAGCCTGCCAGATCGACGAACCGGCGGCTGGTCAGCGACCGCCCGGGGCAGCCGGAGCGGCCGCGCTGGCAGGATCGGCGCATGGGTGAGTCGCTCGCCGCAGCCTGCTACGCGGTGCTGCTGGCGACGGCGGTCTGGGCGGCCGGAGGGCTACGCGGCCGACAGCCGGACCACGCAGGCTGCCGCTCGCGACGCTCGGCACGCTGCTCCTGGTGGGCACGGTGAGCGTCCTGCAGCTGACGCTCGTCCCGGGCTCCTCGGCGTCCTGCAGCGGAACCGGCTGGCCCTCGCGCACGGCCAGGTCTGGCGGCTGGTCACCGCACTCGTCGTCCAGGGCGGCGGCCGGCCGGGCACCGTGGTCAACCTGACCGCGCTGGTTGTCGTGGGAGGCGTCGCCGAGTTCTCCGGTCGCGGACCGGCGCGCCGGACCGAGCCTCCTAGACTCGGCGTCCACGCGGGAGTGGTGTAACGGCAGCCACGCCAGACTTAGGATCTGGTGCCTTCGGGCGTGGGGGTTCGACTCCCCCCTCCCGCACCAGAGGCCTGCCCGGAGTCACCCGGAACTCGGGGCCGAAGGTGCAGTCTCCGTCGTGGGCGGCACCGATGACGGTGCCGCCTCCGTCGACGAGGAGTCCGTGGTCGGCGGCGGCTCCGAGGACGGCGGCGAGGACGGCGGCGGCTCCGACGACGGCGGCTCCGACGACGGCGGCTCCGACGACGGCGGCTCCGAGGACGGCGTGCCGGGTGCACCGGTGCGGCCTGCTCTGGGCGACGTCCCGCTGGACGACGCCGCAGCCGCCGGGTCGTCCACGGGGAACTTCAAAGCCTTGTCCGCCACCTCGGGCGGGGCAGGTTGGTCCTTGTCGCCGACACTGCCCCGCGGCCGGTCGAGGACCACGGTGGTGTTCTGCTGCACCAGGACGACGACGAAGTGCTGGACGGTGACGGGTGCCGGTCGGATGACGGTCACCGGTCGCCGCTGCAGCTCCGGCCATTTCGGACCCGTGTAGCGGACACGTTGGCGCGCCGCGGGCTGGTTGAGCGGGTTGCCGCAGGCGCACCGGACGCGGGGGGCGCCGCGCTCGTCGACCAGCACCGCGGTGCCGGCTTGCAGCACGGACTGGTAGGCATTCGCCTTGCCGTTCCGGAAGCCGTGGTTGGTGACCGCCGTGTCGGTTCGGAGGACCACCGGAGTGAGCGACTTCAGGAACGGCCGGATCTCGCTGGTCTGAATGTGCTGTGCGGCGGCCCACGCTGCCGCCTTGTCCTGATGGGTGTCGAAGAAGGTGGCCATCATCTCGGTGTCGCACGCCTGGGCCCCCGTGCCGCCGTAGAGACCGACGGTATCCCCGGAAACCGGGACGGCCGAGTTCGATCCAACCGCCTTCCCGGTCGCAGGGCCGAGAGTGCCGGGCGGGCTGCTGCCGTCCGGCGCGGCCGCCGCCGTCGGTGTCGAGCCGGATGACGCGGTACCGTCGGTCGGCGGCGTCGTGAACGGGTAGTCCCCCGGAGCGTCCGCGGCTTCGGCCGCTACGGACATGGCCTCGCTGCCCTTGAACAGACTCACGCCCACCGCTCCCACGCCCATGGCGAGGACGAGCGCAGCGACGATGATCAGTCGCTGGGCCAGACGACGTCGCTGCCAACCGCTCGGCCGCGGACCCTTGGTCGCGACCGCGGAGGTCGCACCCGCGGCAGCAACGACAGGCGACAGGCCGGCCAGGATCGGCGGCACCGCGGAATGGGCTCCCGCCTCGTCCTGCTCCCGGTCGTCCTCCTCCCGGTCGTCCTGTTCCCGGTCGGCCCCAGCGGCCTCCTCGAGGTCAGGCCGGTCGCCCGCCGGCGCAGCGTCGTACGCGGTGCCCGCCTGGGCCGGGAGGGGGACGACCACGTCGGACGGCAGCGGTGGATGGTGGCGGCCGGTGGGTGCGTCCCCGGCGCCCGTGCCGGGTTCCGGCCCGGGGCCGTCCGTCATGACGCCGCCGGCCCCGATGGCCGCTCCGCCGCCCACGGCATGCCGGCCACCCGTCACGGGCTCGGGGGCCACCGTGCGGAGGGCCTGCTCGAGCTCGCCCACGAGCTCCTGGCAGGACTGGTACCGGTCCGCGGGGTCCTTGGCCATGGCCCGCCTGACCACGGCGTTGACCGCTGCGGGGAGCTCGGGGCGGATCGCGGTGACCGGGGGCGGCGGCTCGACCAGGTGCGCCCACAGCAGCGCGGCGTCGTCGTCCCGGCGATAGGGCAGCTGCCCGGTCAGGCACTCGTAGAGCAGGCAGCCCAGCGCGTAGATGTCGGTGGCCGGTCCCGCCTGCTTGCCCTGGATCTGCTCCGGGGAGACGTAGTCCACGGTGCCGAGAAAGTGCCCGGTGCCGGTCAGCCCGCCGGACATCTCGGCGGTGCGCTTGGTGAGCCCGAAGTCGGTCAGGTACACGTGGCCGCCGGCGCCGGA